>JAJPJC010000106.1 GCA_021324445.1 Isosphaeraceae bacterium | reverse complement strand
CCGGAGCCCGGGCATGTACGCGGCCAAGAGCGTCGCCGCCGGCGCGATGTGCCGGAGCCCGGGCATGTACGCGGCCAAGAGCGTCGCCGCCGGCGCGATGTGCCGGAACCCCGGCCTCTACGGGGGTGGTTTCTGCGGATGACCCTGCCCTGGTGGGCGTTGACACGCTGGAGGCCAAGGAAGTCAAGGGGCTGCGAGCGCGCCGAACGCCCAAGGTGACCAACTGATCCGCATGCGCCTCGGGACCCCCTTGTCTAGGGTCATTCGGCCCGTGAACGCCTCGGCGCGACCTAGCTGAAAGCACGGTTGCGTCGTGGGGTGCGGTACCGTGGCGCGTCTTGATTACAAGAACATCATCCGCAAGTCATGATGGATCCAATCAGGGTAATCGGGCCTGGAGAACACGAGCCGGCCTTGAGCCGCGCGCCGCGCCGCGCCTCGACCGGGGCGAGCCAACGGCTCTGGCGAGTCGCCCTGGTGTCCATGCCTTTCGTGAGCGTGGCGAAGCCATCCCTTCAGCTCGGGCTGCTGAAGGCGATCGCCACTTCCCACGGTTTCGAAGTGACGAACTTCCACCTGTCGCTCGACTTGGCGAGCCAGATCGGCTTGCCCGCCTATGAGGCCCTGGCGAACCATCGCGGTTACCTCCTCGGCGACTGGCTCTTCTCGGCTGCGGCCTTCGGCGCGGAAGCGCCGGACCCGTATCAGCAGTTCCTCGACGATTTCGGCTCGAAGATCAAGCGCGACCTGACGGAATTCGGGACCGATCCTCTCGGCGCCTTGCGCCAGCTTCGCTGCTGTGAGGTACCGCGGTACCTGAAGCGTCTGCTGGACACCATCGACTGGGGCAAGTTCCGCGTCATCGGCTTCACGTCGACGTTCCAGCAGAATGCGGCGTCTTTCGCGCTGGCCGCGAGGATCAAGGCCCGATACCCGCAGGTTTCCACCGTGTTCGGAGGAGCCAATTTCGACGGGGAGATGGGTCATGAGTTGGTGCGTTCGGTCGAGTGCATCGACTACGCGATCAGCGGGGAGGCCGATGAGGCGTTTCCGGAATTCTTGGAGGCCCTGGAAGAAGGCCGGGACCCGGCCGAGGTTGCTGGGGTGGTTTGCCGCCGTGGGGACGAGGTTGCGAACCCGACACCGCCGCGCCTCTTCACCCGGATGGATGACCTGCCCACGCCGGACTACGACGACTACTTCGAGCGTGCCGAGGCGTTGGGTCTGCTCGGCACCGAGCCCCGACACAGAGTCCCGATCCCATTCGAGAGCGCACGGGGCTGCTGGTGGGGGCAGAAACACCACTGCACGTTCTGCGGCCTGAACGCCGACGGCATGGCCTTCCGGGCGAAGTCACCGCAGCGCCTGCTCGCCGAGCTGGCGGAGCTCGCTCGTCGCTATCGCACATTTCGCTTCGAGGCCGTCGACAACATCCTCTCGATGTCCTACCTGGAAAGCTTCCTGCCGCGGTTGGTCAAAGAGGATTACCACTATTGCCTCTTCTACGAGACCAAAGCAAACCTGCGGCGCGATCAGCTCAAGCTGTTGAGCGAGGCGGGCGTCCGCTCCATCCAGCCGGGCATCGAGTCGCTCAGTTCGAGAGTGCTCTCCCTAATGGATAAGGGAGTCACGGCATCAGCGAACGTCAATCTTCTACGCTGGGCCGCCTACTATAACATTAGCGTGACCTGGAACATCATCTGGGGGTTCCCAGGGGAGACCGAGGCGGACTACCGGGAGCAGACGGCCCTCTTGCCGCATTTGGTGCACTTGCAGCCGCCGCTGAGCGCATCGCGGATCTGGATGGAGCGATACAGCCCGATCTTCTTCGACCGGGAGCGGTTCCCGGTGCGACGCGTCGCACCGGAGACGAGCTACTTCTACGTCTATCCCCGCCGCATGCGGCATGAGCGGCTGGCATACTTCTTCGATTACGAGTTCGCCGAGGCGATGCCTGAGGCGGTCTATGAATCCCTGGAGTTACGCGTGCGAATGTGGCAGTCCGCGTGGGAGCGGCCTGTACGGCCGACGATGACGTTCCGGCATTCGCCCGGGCTGGTCCGAATCGACGACCGTCGCGCCTGCGGGGAGACGACCACCTACACGCTGACGGGACCTCTGGCCGAGCTTTACGCGGCGAGCAGTGATCGGCCGCAACGCGCAGCCGGGTTGAAGCAGAAACTGGGGATCGATTGGTCCACGGAGAAGATCGAGACGACCCTGGCCGGGCTGTGCGACCGAGGCATCACGATGCGCGACGGCGACCTGTTCTTGAGCCTGGCGCTACCGGTTGGCGCCGCGACCCCGTACGTGTGTGATTGACATGAGCCCGGGAATTCAGGTGATCGGGGACACATCCATCAAGCTGCGCATCGAGGCCGCGCTGGGCGATGCAGGGTACGACACGGAAAACGGCCGCGGCTTGGCTGTCGTGGCCGACTGGCCTGATGCGAAGGGATTGCGCAACCTGTCGGAGCAGTTGAGCGTCCCGTGGATTCTCGTCGAGGATGCCGAAGACGGGAGGGCGGCCGTGGGACCGCTCTTCCGCCAAGGGCGCGGCGGGTGCTTCGGCTGCTACATCGCTCGACGGCGGGCCAACGGGGGCAAGGAATGCCGGCCCTTGGGTTCGGCTTCGGAGGCTGTTCTCGATCAGGTCCGGGGTCAGGTGGCGGCCTTCTTCGCCTCGGAATCTCTGCTCTCCAACGAGCAAATCGAAGTCTCCGCCGGTGGGGCGGTGGCTCGCCATGTCTTCCTCCCCGTCCCCACCTGTCGGTCCTGCGCGGTGGGGGAGCGGGAGCTCACCTGCGAGTCGCTCGTCGGCGATCGCCTGGGGCTCGTGCATGAAGTCCGGCTGCTGCGCGGAGTCCCGGAGCCCTTCGTGGCCGCTCTTGCCTCCGGGTGCCGCACCGACGCGTTTCTGGCCAACCGTGCGCTGAATCGCGGCATGGCCGTCGACGAGACCGTCGCCCAGGCGAGGCGGCGTGCCATCGGCGAGTCGATCGAACGCTACTGTGCGGCGGCGATGCCCCAAGACTTGCCTTTCTCACGCGCTGGGGATCTCGAGGGGCCCTATCTGGACCCACGCCGATTCGGCGTCCTGCAGGGCGGATGGGAGCCCGAGACGTCCGCGATCCGCTGGGTCCGCGCCCATTCCCTCGTCGGCAATCGCCGGATTTGGGTCCCGGCAAGTGCCGTGTTCGTCCCCTACGCTGACCCGTGGGGCGAGCCGATCCTCGAGCTCCAAAACTCGGTCGGGATCGCGGCCCATGCAAGCCTCGATCAGGCGATCCTTCACGGCCTCGCCGAGGTCCTGGAACGGGACGCCTGCTTGCGAGCCTGGCGCTGGCGTCTCCCAGTCGAGGCCATCCAGGACCGGCCGATTGCCGTGGACGGGCTCCACCTTGCCCGTGTTCCCAGCGGTTCGGGATTGCAGGTCGTCGCGGCGTTCCTCGAGAGGGGCGAGCCTCCGCTGACCAGTACCGGCATGGCGGCACGGCACTCGCTCCGGGATGCGGCGCGGCATGCGACGCTCGAAGCGCTTCTGTCACAATTGTGGTTGCGTGATTGGTTGGCGACCAACGGCCACGAGCATCCCCGTGTCCCGCGGACGATGATCGACAACGCGGTGGCCCACGCCGTTCGTGGCGAACTCAGGGTGAGCCGTTGGCCCTGGCTGAGGCCGGGACGTTCTGCGGGGGCCGGACAAGACCCCACGCCGTGGGCCGCTGTCCGAGACCGCGTTCCGGAGGCGTGTTTCGTCGACCTGACCACCCCCGATGTGGCAGCGGCCGGGGTCCGCGTGGTGCGTGTGCTGGTCCCCGACAAGGTCCTGTCGGACGATGATGCGCTGCGTCCGCGGCTCGGGGGAGATCCCACGCCTCACCCCTTCGGATGAGGCCACTCGTAATCCGGAGCCGACCGCGACACATGCCGCCCGAAATGGTCTTCCTGCTGGCGAGCCCTCGTTCCGGATCGACCCTGCTCCGGGTGATGCTCGCCGGTCACCCCCAGCTATTCAGCCCTCCCGAGTTGAACCTGCTCCCGTTCTGTTCCATGGCGGAACGCGAGCGGCGGCTCCGTTCGATCGCCGCGTGTGCCATGGCTTGCGATCTTCGCGTGGGGCTTACGGAAGCGGTGATGCATCTCCGGGGCGAGGATGCCGACAGGAGCGAATCTTGGTTGCGACAGTGGGTCGCTCGCGATCTCCCGGTGGAAGAGATGTACCACGTGCTTCGCGAGATGGCCGCGCCCCGCCGCTTGGTGGACAAATCCACGCTGAATGCTTCGTGCGTCGCCTTCCTCGAGAAGACGCGGTGGCTCAGCCCTGCCGCGCACTTTCTCCACCTCGTCCGACATCCGAACGCGGTCATCGAATCGCTCCAGCGGAACTACTTGCAGCATGTCTCTCGGCTCGCCGCGTTCCGGATGGCGGAGGAACTCTGGACATTACCAAACCTGAACATTCTCCGTTTTCTGCGTGGAGTGCCTTACGGCCGCCAACTCTTCGTCCGGTTCGAAGAGCTAGTGCGTGACCCGGAGGCTGAGATGCGGAGAATCTGTGCGTTTCTGGACCTCCCTTTCGACTCAGCGGTACTGAGCCCCTACGAAGGAGGCCGCATGACGGAAGGGAGTCCGGGGCGATTCGAATCCCTCGGTGACCCCGGTTTTCATGAACACGACCGAATCGAGGCTCGTCTCGGTGAGGTCTGGCGCACCATGGAAATGGAGTGCGAATTGAGTCCGGCCAGCCGAGCGCTGGCCGTGTACTTGCAGTACGACCTTCCTCGAAGGCTCGCCTGTAACCTGCCTCAGCCGAGGAAGGGTGAGGTGTTGTTGGTCGTGCCTCCGTACACTTACCGGGCGCAGGACTATATTCGGGCGGCCCGCAGGCTCGGGTTGTCGCCGATCGTTGCCCTCGACCCCTCCTACGGGATGCCGGAAGAAGTCGACTCCTACTTGCCGGTCTCGTTCGAGCAACCGGAATGCTCCGCCCAGGTTCTGGCCGGCTACGCGGAGTCGCGGCCCGTGAGGGGGATCCTGTCGGTGGACGACATGGCGGCGCCGGTCGCAGCGCTTACATGTGAACTCCTGGGACTGCCTCACAACCCCGTCGAGGCGCTTTCGGCCACGCGCGACAAGTACATGATGCGCGTGCTCTTCCACAGGGCCGGAGTCCCTGCGCCCAAGTTCGTCGTCCACAGTGTGAGCGAGGATGCGACGGAGATTGCCGCCCGGCTCCGGTATCCCGTCGTCCTGAAGCCACTGCATCTGACCGGGGGCCGCGGGGTGATCCGCGCTAACAATCCCGAGGAGTTTATCGGAGCGTTCGCCCGCGTCGCGCGCCTGCTGGATCAGCCCGGTGCCGGGTTTGGGCCGAATCGTCTGCTGGTTGAGGAGTACATCCCGGGCGCGGAGTTCTGTGTCGACGGGATCCTCATCGACGGCAGCCTTCGAGTTCTCGCAATTTATGACAAGCCAAACCCCAAGGAGGGTCCATTCTTCGAGGAGACAATCCTCACCACGCCCTCGCGACATCCCCGTGATGTGCAAGCCCAGCTCGTTGCCTGCGCACAACGTGCAACGGGAGCGCTCGGGCTTAACACGGGTCCAGTCAACGTCGAGTTAAGGGTCAACGAACAAGGTGTATGGATGCTGGAGCTGGCGGCGCGCACCATGGGCGGACACTGTTCGCGCGCCCTGCCTTTCGAGGGGGGGCACACGCTGGAAGAACTTGTGCTCAGCCAGGCGACTGGTCTACCGATCGACGACTTCGACCCTGCTCCGGGTGCACATGGAGTGATGATGATCCCAATCCCTGGAGAAGGCATCTACCGCGGTGTCAGGGGGACGGCGGAAGCGGAAGCCGTGCCGGGCATCTGCGGGGTCATGGTGACGATGCCGATCGGCGGCATGGTCACCCCACCGCCCGAGGGGGACAAGTATCTGGGCTTCATCTTCGCGAACGGAGAGAGCCCGAGCTTCGTGGAGGACGCCCTGCGGGAGGCCCATTCGCGTCTCACCTTCGACCTCGATCCTGTCATGAAGGTGCGATTGCGGATTGGGCCGGCGACATGGCCCGGTACGAATCTCCTGATCCCTTAGCGAAGGAAGAGACGGGGCCCGCGTGGCCCACGTGTCTGATGGGATGAGAAGGCTTACCGAATCGCGGAAACCAGCGTAGAATCTGGATCTTGTGCGGGCCTGACCAGGACACGACCAGAACATCGACTCGGCCAGGAAAGGGGGCGGCGCGATGACCTCGCTCACGATCGCGGGTCAGGAGGACATCTTCCGGCTGGCCAGGGGCTACTACACCGCCAAGGCCCTTCTGGCTCTTTGGCGGATGGGGCTACTGGAGCAGGCCGCCAACGGCAAGGAGCTCGACGTCAAAGCGATCGCCGCCGAACACGGCGTTGAGCCGGAACGGGTGCGGCCGCTCCTCGACTACCTCATCGTGCGCGGCTACCTTGAGCGGGTCGTGCCGGACGTCTACCGCCTCACCGCTCGCGGGGTCGATGCCAGCCCTTATTTCGGTTACCTCTCGACCATGATCGGTGCCTACGAGCCGGTCTTTAGCCGAATCGAAGACCTGGTGACCGGCAAGCTGGTGTATGGCAAGGACGTCGTCCGGTCCCACGAGGAGATGACGCGCGGGCTGAGCGCTCTCGAGGACCGTCTCCTGGGAACGGTGACGGATGTCGTGCGCGAAGCCGGGGCGAGGAAGGTCCTCGACCTCGGCTGCGGCAGCGCCCGGATGCTGGCGCGCCTCTGCGCGCTCAGCGGCCAGATGCAGGGCGTCGGGGTCGATCGGGACCCGAACTCCTGCGCGGTGGCGCGCGAAACGGTGCAGCGCGAGGGCCTCGAAGGCCGGCTGACGATCGTCCAAGGCGACGCCGGGGACCTGGCGGCCCTGCCGCACACGGCCCGGGTCGGGGTAGACCTGGTGACCGTCATGTTCCTCCTGCACGAGATCCTCAGGCAGCGCGGCCGGGACGGCACGGTCGAGCTGCTCCGGGGCATCGCTTCGCTGGTGGGCGAGGGGGGGAGGCTCGTGATCGTCGAGGTCTCGGGGACCTCGGACCACAGGTATCGAGAGGATCTGCTGTTCGTTCCCGAGTACGAACTCCTCCACGAGTACACGAACCAACGGCTGGCGCCACGGTCCGAGTGGGAGGCCATGGTGAGCGAGGCCGGTATGAAGGTTCTTCAGTTCGCGCCGGTCGACATGTGTCAAGCGTTCTGCATGGTAGCTGCCGTCGGCGGGTGTGCGTAAGACGAGTGGCTCGCAGAGGTGATCCCAATCGGAGGTCGATCATGGCGTGTGAGACGGCGGTGCGACGGGCACCTACGTGAATGGGGATCGTCGACGAGGCGTTCAAGTTTGAACGCGAGGGTAAGCGCGTGATCCACCTGGAGAAGGGCGAACTGGACCTGGACACGCCGGAGGTCGTCAAGGAGCGCGTGATCCGGGCGGTTCAGGAGAACCGAACGCGGTACGTAGACAGCAGCGGTCTACCCGAGTTGAGGCAGGCGATCTGCGCCTACTACAAACGGATCTATGGAGTCTCCGTGGACCCGGCGCAGGTGCTGGTCAACTCCGGTTCGTCGCCGGCCATGCTGGGGCTGTTCCTGGGCATCCTCTCGCCGGGGGACGAGGTCATCCTTCCCAACCCGGGCTATCCCGCGTACCCGAGCTTCGTCCAAGCCGCGCGCGGCAAGGTGGTCTGGGTCGGGACCGAGACGCACCGGTTCGCCTACACGGCAGAACTCGTACGGCCTTGCCTCTCGCCGCGGACCAAGGCCGTCCTCATCAACTTCCCCGCGAACCCCACCGGCGCCGTTGCTGACGAGCGCGCTCTGCGCGCGTTCGCCGAACTAGGCCCCTTGGTCGTTTCCGATGAGGTCTACCACGGGTTGACCTTCGACGGCGGCCGGCCACACACGATCCTTGAGTTCACCGAGAACGCGATCGTCGCCGGCAGCTTCTCAAAGGCCTTCGCGATGACCGGATGGCGGCTCGGCTACATCATCGCTCCGAAGCGACTCGTGGACCGGCTACTCCGGCAGCACCAGTATCTCTTCGTCTGCGCCAACGCGTTCGTGCAGTGGGCCGCCATCGCCGCGCTGGAAAACGCGGACGCCATCCAGCGGCAGCTGCGCGACGAGCTGCGCCGGCGCAGCGCTCACATGCTGCGTTCCCTGGCGGATCTGGGCTTCGAGGTTCCCTGCACCCCCCAGGGAGGCTTCTACACGTTCGCCCGCCTGCCGCCCGGCAGCGGCCGCACGTCGGCACGCTTCGCGGCGGACTTGCTCGAACACGCCCATGTGGCGACCACTCCGGGCCCCGAGTTCGGGTCGGACGGCGAGGGCTACGTTCGGTTCTCGTCAAGTTCGCCCTGTCCCTTAATCGAGGAAGCTATGGATCGGATTGCGAACTTCCTGCAAGACGGCCGCGCGCCGGCGGCCGCGGGTGGACCCCGGTGCGCGGCGGCCGGTTCCGGGTCGTCCCCGGCGGGAGCGACCCCACCCCCTCTGGACCAACTGACCGGTTGGCAGGGCGGCCCGGAGTACTTCCGCTTCCTGGAGTACCAGCGCTTCGACCCCGACCCCGTGGTGGACGTGCTGCGCGGCCGGGTCGCCGGGGTCGTCTTTCGCCAGGTGATCGACCCGACGGCGGCCGCCGAGCTGCTGCTGCGGTTCTGGGACAGTCCAGCCCGCAGGCAGCGTGTCGGCGAGGTCTGCAAGTCGCTGGGTTCCTACCTGGGCACCTACCACTATCATAAGCCCACCCGCACGTATCTCGAGGAGTCGGCCGCCATCGCCGCGCACCTCGCCGACGTCCTGGACATCCCCAATGAACCCTCCCGCTGGTTCCGCGACCGCCTGGGGGCGCGACTGGCGGCGGAGGGCATCACCCTGCGCCTCGCCGAGAAGGACGGGCTGCCGGCCTGCCCGGCCCACATCCGTTGCTGGAACACGACGGGCGACTTCGCGCTCCAACCCCATGAGGACCGGTCGCAGTGCCGCGAGCCCACGCAGGCGGACTTTGAAATCCAGCGGACGGTGAACTACGCCGTCTGTGCGGTCAACCTCTGTCTGGAGAACAACGGCGCGAAAGGCCGCCTGGTCTACTGGAACATCGTTCCCGACGACGAGAGCAAGACGCGCCTGGGCGTGTACTACTCGGGCTGCCCGTACCCGCCGGAGCTGCTCGCGGGCATCGAGTCGATCCGGCTGGACATCCGCCCGGGGGATATTTACGTGTTCAACGGCCATCACATCCACGGCGTGGAGGCGATCCCGGCCTCGAGCAAGCGCACGACCGTGAGTTGGCTCATGGGCTTCTGCGACGACCGGACGGTCGTTACCTGGACGTGATGACGCCCGGGGTTTGCGTCGTCTGATGTCACAAGCCGCCACCACCGAACAGGTTGCGGAAAAGCGGCGGCGGCTGGAATTGCACTCGTCGCGCGGGTTCCTCGACTAACGTGGAGTAGTTATCGAGAACCGCCTACCCCATTCAGGGTCGTGATCCGTCGAAGTGCGAACACTTTCACCCATGAGAGGAGGTTTCCGATGCGCATGAGGTTCTTGTTGGCCGTTCTGCTGGCTCTACCTCTCCCGGTCGCCGCTCTGGCCTACACAGGGACGCGCGTCCGGTGTTGCTCGACCGACACCCCTTCCCCGGCAGCGGGGAGCTCTGACATGTCGCAGTGCTGCGAGCAGGAAGCGACGGCCGCCGCGCCAACGGAGAAGGGCAAGTCTGTTGCCCCGCCGACCGACCCCGACCGCCAGATCGCGTTCCGAGTGGAGGGGCTGACTTGCCCCGCCGTGAAGGGCATCGGCTGCGGCCACATGCTGCGGGGCGTGCTGGAGTCCCTCGACAAGATCGACGGCGTTGGAGCGAGCTCGGCCAACTACACCGGAACCATGATTCGCATTTCTATGACCTGTGAAACCGACCGGGATAAGGTCGCGGAGGCGGTCCGCAGGGTTCTGACCGAGGAGAACCGCAAGGTGGTCCTGCTCGCGGGCGATGAGCTCAAGCACGCGTTGGACCGGGAGGAGTGGCGTGAAGCAGGGCGGATCGGGGAGCTTTCGGCCATTGAGTTCCATACACTGGCTCTTCATTGGGTCAAGACCTTCGCCAAGGCCGAAAAGCTTGACAAGAAGACCGCGGACGAGCTGGTGGAGATCGCGGAGCAGCAATGGGAGCGCATCAGCAAGGAGGCCAAGGCTGATGGGGCGACCCAGCCGGAGGATTGGGGAAAACGAGTCAGAGCGTCTCTCCCCGCTTTTCTTGAGCGGGCCAAGAGAGTCCTCACCGCCGAGCAAGTCGAGCGGCTCCAGCGAACGCCGCTCGTAGGCCCGTGTCGTGATGGCGACTGTCCAGAAGCGCCACCGGCGCCGCCCCGTGCGGGGAAAGCGCCATAGCGTAATGAGCTGCCGCGCATTACCCATGCCCACGTCAGCCGCCGGCCCGGGTGCTGAGGATCCCTGATTCACCGGAGCACCCGCCGGTAATGCTGGGTCTGGTGGCTGCCGCCATCGGTGTTGTAGACCAACCGCGGCAACGGTCCGGTTGAGCTCGGCAACACATGGGTGACCAAGGCCGTCAACGGACGCGACAAGGCGACCTGGGCATCTTGGCGATGCTCGTCAATCCCCGCCGCCACGTCCGCGACGGCCTTCCGCAAGGACGCCACCGGCCAACACAGTCCCTGGTCGTCTTTCAAGCGAGCCAACACGGCGGCCTGGGTGCAACTGGCCGCTGGGCGGCCCGTTCGGCCAAGGCCGGCGTGGCCAGGCCGGCTCCTCGCCCCAGACGGATCTCCAACGGGAAGATTGTTGACCGGTCGGCCTCCATCCGGATCGCCCTATTCGAGGCCCGCGGTTAGCAGTGTGGGCTACCCGTGGCCTTCGAGGAGAGGGCCGTTCAGCACACGCAGCTTGACCGCTCCTGGTGCCATGCTTCCAGTTCGCGGTTCGCCCGGATGATCGTCTCGAGCTTGTCGACAACTGCCTCTAGTCGCGGGCCTGGGATCGCATAGTAGAGCTCGTCATCCCCCAGTTCGGTATAGACGCGATTGCCGATGCAACCGAAGCTGTTGACCCCGCCCCCCGACTGCATCGCCATGGGGATCATGGCGCACGTCGGGCGACCCATCGTGACGTCCTCGTGTCCCACGCCCGCGGCACGGGAGGCCTCGCCCAGCAGCATCACCTGCTTGGCGTTCCCCCGCACCAGGACGACGTCCGGGTCGCACAGCGAGTCCGAGAGCGGTGCGTAGACGACGACTCCGAAGGGCTTCTCGACGTGTGGGATGTCCGGGATCTCCTCCATGCGGAGGTATTCGAGCCCGACCATCGTCCCGATGGTCGACTCGAGTTCCTTCGCCTTCTCCGGGGGCAGATCAAGGCCGTGAGTATGGGCGCCGATGGGGCAGTTGTAATGGTCGGGTGCCTCGGTATAGAAGACCTTCCCGTCGGCGGCGAGCCTCCAATAGGCGCAACCAGCCGCCTTGGGCCCGTCCACCCGGTTGATGCCGGTCGGGGCCGATGGTCGGAATGCCAGTGCGACTGGCCGCCATTTGAGTCCGAGCAGATCGGACAATCTCGCTCCCTGGTTCGTGAGACTCATCTCGGATGCCCCAGTGCCAAGAGATCGGGGTCGGTCGGGGCCGCCGAATCGCCATGAAACCGCTGATTGCCCCGCGCCGGACCATAGTACGTGCCGCATTCCGGCCGTTCAACGGCCGAGGGAGACGGGTTTCTTCAGCCGAAGTCCGGCCAACGGAAAGCAGGGGGCGGGCATCCTTCGTTCAAGTTCGGGGACCGAGAAGACGGGGGATCATGGACGAGAAGACGGCGGCGCTGGTGCCGATCACCGTGTTTGGACCAACGGGACGGAATGCCGGACTCGGACGCTCTGCCGGTCCGAGTCAGCCAAGGGCCCGCACTGAACATCAAGGTCCCTATCGGACGGTACCTAAGACAAAGGGCGGGCGGTGGAGGGGGCTTCATCATCCCACCGGAGGCACGGAACGGCTTATCCGAGTTCCGGACACGTCTGCGCGCATCGGTCCGACGACACCGAAGCAAGTTGGGATGAAGCCTCGGACGTGCCCGAAGCTGGAGGGGTCGGGATCAGATTATGCAAAGCGGTCGCCCGCGCCGGCCCCGGAGGCCTTGGGACGGCGCGGGCGGACTCCGCATAATCGAGGGCTGGGCATTCGAGGCCTATGCGGAGCTCCGCATAAAATCTCAAGGGTGACGTGCCAATCTGGGACCGATTGGTGGGAGTCCGGGCCTGGGACAGTCGGTTGATGGACCGCCTGGCAAGAAGCCCGGCTTGTTGTGCAAGAAGTCGGGCTTGGCGACCGCACATCCCGCTCAGTTGGTCGCGCGCGCGGGCGCCGAGCCGGAGCGTCGCTTGTAGGTGATCTTCATCACGGCGAACTCCTCGCCATGGCCGGCCGGGGAGTACATGGTGAAGACTCGGGTGTCAGCGTCCTTCCACTGGCTGGTGGACCGCATCTTCATCATCGTTCCGTCCGGGCCGGGACCTTCCATCCGCGTGGTCAGCGTCCTGGTCTTGGCGTCGTAGGTCCCCTCGGTTGTGGACAGCCCCGTCGACATCGAGTCCACCCAGGTCCCCACGTACTTCCTCTTGTGCGGGTCATAGCCCATGACGCCGTGCCCCTGGAAGGGCGCGCCCAGGAACTCGCTTTGGAAATTCGAGATCAGCCACAGGCCGTCGCCGAGCAGGGTGTTGGTCTCGACGCCCTTGGAGACATTCGGCTTGCCCCCCGGTTCCATCGTCGTCTCGACCGTGGCGTCCCAGACGCCCACATCCTTCTTGAAGATCTCATGCTCCGGCCCGGGCTTGGGGATGGGCATCCCCTGTCCCTGCGGAGCATCGGCGTTCTTCTTCTCCTGGGCCGCTGCCGATCCGACCAGCAACGCGGCGGCCATCGCCGCCATCCCGCAGACGCACAACGCTCGTCTCATCGGAAAACCTCCTCGTGAGAACAACCGGACACCAATGGACAAAAATCCACAGATTGTGGGCTGGGTCGGGAGGGATTGCAAGCCAATTCTTCGCGGAATCGCCGCCGGGGATGGTGCATCCATGCGAGGGGTCGGTCAGGACCGCCGCGGCCGGCCGCGGCGCGGCGGCCGGGCCCCCGGCTGGAGGGAACGCGCGAAGGCGACGAGGTGCGTCATCCCGTCTCCGAAGGTCGTGTACAGCATCTGGGCCCGCACCTCTTCGTTGAGGGCCTGC
This sequence comes from Isosphaeraceae bacterium, assembly GCA_021324445.1. Classification (GTDB taxonomy): domain Bacteria; phylum Planctomycetota; class Planctomycetia; order Isosphaerales; family Isosphaeraceae; genus JAJPJC01. Next base: position 18,056 of record JAJPJC010000106.1, on the reverse strand, counting down.
CCGCCGACGGCCACGGCGGTCCCCAGCCGTGTCGCCTCCTGGTACAGCTGGCGGTATTGGTCCAGGAACGATGCCGGATTCACGAGGTAGCTGGCCGAGAGCCAGAGCAAGCGCGGGCGCGTCCGCGCCAGGGCCGCGCGGAAGGAGGGCAGGGGGGTGTTCGGTCCCAGGTTGACCACATTCCATCCCAGGCTCGTCATCGCCATCTCGGCGAGGAGGTTCGCCAGCAGGTACGGGTCGCCTTCCGGGCCGCCGCCGATGGCCAGCGGCCGCGTGTCGACGGCGGGGCCCTCGAGCGTCGCCCGGATCTCGTAGAGGACCGCCGCGCAGAGCTGGGTGCCCTGGTGCTCCTGCCACACGTCGATCCGGCCCTCGGCCCAGGCGTGCCCCAGCCGCCTCATCGCCGGCGCGATGACCGCGTCGGCCAGGGTCTCGATGGCCATGCCCGAGCGCTGCGCACCCAGCAGGAGCGAACGCACCGTCTCAGCCTCGCCCTGCTTCAACGCCGCCAGCAGCGCCGCGCTCAATGACTTGAGGTCCGGAGTTTCCCCAACCATCGCGGCCAGGCCCAGGCGGGTCAAATCCAGCCGCGGGAAGTCGCCCTCCCGCACGACCCGCAGCACGTCGCTCAAGAGCAGCTTGCGATGGCCGCCCGGGGTCTTGTGGGCCGGCAGGACCCCCTGGTCCACCCAGCGCTTGACGGTCGAGATCCCGATCCCGAGGGCCTCGGCCACCTGGGCCGTGCTCACATAGGGATTTCCCACTTTCGGTCCCGGCTCGTTCATCTCAGTGCCCACGGAGAGCTCGCCGGCCTCGGCGTGATCCGGACTGTCGCGCGCCGGCGGCCGGCACCAATCTTGCCTGAAGCAATTCTATCGTATCGGACGATTCGCGCAGGGTGAAAAACGGAAAAACTCCGGAAAAAGCCCTTTACTCCCCCGATAACCGGTCTACGATAATGTGATCGATTTGGACGTTTACGTGGTGGTCCCCTCTGGGGGAACGCCCGAGAGAGGAGAGGAGGAGGTCAGCATGTTCGAGACAGCGACTCGGCCCGGGCGGATGACGCACCAGGCGGCGGAGCATCATGCGGAGGGAGCGGTGGCGCGCACGCTCGAGTACCAGACGGCCCGGCTGCCGTCGGATCTCTGGCTGTGGGCGGCCTTCGCTTCGATCGGGCTCTCGCTGGGCTTGCAGCTCAAGGGCAAGCAGCATGAGAGCCTTTTCGTCGGCCAGTGGGCGGCACCGTTCCTGCTCCTGGGCGTCTACAACAAGCTGGTCAAGATCGCCGGTTCGGATCGCGTCCACGGGTCGTGACGCTCGGATCGACGGGTCATTTGGTTGTGCGAGCGACCAGGGGCGCGGCGCCCCCGGTCAGCCGGTCGTACCGCCGGCGCGTTGAGGGGCGGGGCCGGGACGAAGGGGCATGGGATGGATGGATGGATGGCTATCCGCCCCAATGATTCATTACCCGATGAACTCAGCTTCGAGGAAGGGACCACAGCATGAGACCGCTTCATTGGATCGCGTGGCTCCTGGTGATCGTGGGAGCCATCAACTGGGGCCTGGTTGGCCTCTTCCAGCTTGACCTCGTCGCGGCGCTCTTCGGGGGGCAGACGGCCCCCTTGAGCCGCGTCGTCTACGCGCTGGTCGGCCTCTCCGGTGTCGTGGTGGCCGTGACGAGCGCGGCTCTGACCGGCGCGCGGACGGCGGCCGTTCCCTCACACTCCCTGCGTTGAGGAGGGTCTGGCATGTTCCTGCGCATCGACCGGCTGCAGATCGAGCTGCCGCAGCCCAAGGACGCCTCTCCGGATTCGGCGGCCGCCGTCCAAGAACTGCTCGGCGGTCGGTTCGGCGAGATGTCCACCCTGATGAACTACATGTATCAGTCGTTCAATTTCCGTGGCCGGGATCAGGTCAAGCCCTACTACGACCTCATCGCCAACATTGCCGCGGAAGAGCTGGGCCACATCGAGCTGGTGGCCGCGACCATCAACCTGCTGCTGACCGGCTCGACCCAGCCCGGCGACCCGGCCAGTGCACCGCTGGCGCCGGGAGTCGAGAGCCGCAACACTCATCACTTCATCGCCACCGGCCAGACGGCGCTCTGCGGCGACTCGATGGGGGGCTCGTGGCGGGGCGACTACGTCTTCTCCAGCGGCAACCTGAAACTGGACCTGCTGCACAACTTCTTCCTGGAGTGCGGGGCCCGCACCCAGAAGATCCGCGTCTACGAGATGGTCCAGCACCCGGTGGCCCGCACGATGGTTGGCTACCTGCTGGTGCGGGGCGGGGTCCACGCCGTGGCCTACGCCAAGGCCCTGGAGACGCTCACCGGCGTCAATGTCACCAAGCTGCTGCCGATCCCGGAGGTCACGAACCGGAAGTTCCCCGAGACGCGACCGTATGAGGAGAAGGGCCTGCACCGTATCCTTTACCGGTTCAGTCCGGATGACTACCGGGACATCACCCGGATCTGGACCGGCACGCATCCTGAGGATGGCGGCCCGCTGGAGGTGCAGGACGGCCCCCCGCCGGGCGGCCCGGTCCCCGACCTGCCGCCGGTGCCGGAGACGTTCGCCCCCGGCTTCGACCCTGCCGAGCTGCCCGAGATCGCGAGGAAGCTGTTCGGCTAACGCCGGATCGCGTTTCGTGCGGAGGGCGGCCCGGGCCCGGGGCCAGGCCGCCCGCGCACGCCCATGTCCCTTCGGAGAAACCGCCTGTGGACTCCGCGCCCACTCATCTCCTGGAGCGGGAGCAATGGCTGGCCCGGCCCATCGAGGAGGTCTTCGCCTTCTTCGGCGATGCGACCAACCTCGAGGCCATCACGCCCGGATGGCTCCGGTTTTCGGTGCTCACACCGACCCCGATCGTCATGGGCGCCGGCACCCGGATCGAATACCGGCTGAGCTGGCACGGTCTGCCGATGCGATGGACCACCCTCATCGAGGCCTGGGAACCACCCCACCGGTTCGTTGACACGCAGCTCAAGGGGCCGTATTCCCTCTGGCACCACACGCACATTTTCCAGGAGCAACGGGGAGGGACCCTGATCCGCGACGAGGTTCGCTATCGGCTCCCCCTGGGCTGGCTGGGCGTGGTGTTGCATCGTCTGCGCATTCGTCGCGACCTGGAGGCCATCTTCGACGACCGTGCCCGCCGCATCCGCGAGTTGCTCGAACCCAGCGGGACGGGCGCGGGCTCGGGTGTAGGACGACGATCCGCGACGCGGAGGGGGTGAGGCCGTGACGACGCGCATCCAGGAGACACGCATCCGGCGGCTCAACGATCGGGGCCCTGCGCAGGGTGAATACGTCCTCTACTGGATGCAGCAAAGTCAGCGGGCGGAGTTCAACCACGCCCTGGAGTATGCCGTCCAACGGGCCAACGACCAGAAGCAGCCGCTCCTGGCCGGCTTCGGCCTGATGGATGACTATCCGGAGGCCAACCTGCGCCACTATCACTTCCTGCTCCAGGGCCTGCAAGAGACCCAGCAGGCCCTGCACCGCCGCGGCATCCGGCTGGTCGTCGGCCGCGGCAGCCCGGACGCCGTCGCCCTGCGGCTGGCCCGCGGGGCCTCGCTGATCGTCTGCGATCGCGGCTACCTGAGGCATCAGAAACTCTGGCGGTGTCGCGTCGCCGACTCGTTCGACGGCGAGGTCGTCCAGGTCGAATCCGACAGCGTCGTGCCGGTGGAGGTCGCCTCGGACAAGGCCGAATCCGCCGCGCGCACCCTGCGACCGAGGATCCATCGGCATCTGGACGATTACCTGGTGGAGCTCAGCCCCACGCCGATCGCCCGCGACTCGCTGGGCCTCGCTGCCGAAGGGCCCGACCTCGACGACCTGGACGCGGTGCTTTCCCAGCTCGAGCTGGACCGCAGCGTCCCCCCCGTAAACCGCTTCCGGGGCGGCACCTCCGCGGCGAAAGCGCGGCTGCGCGATTTCCTCCGCCGACACCTTGAAGGCTACGCCGCCCATCGGAATCAACCGGAGCTCGATGGCGTCTCCCACATGAGCCCGTATCTGCACTTCGGCCAGATTTCGCCGGTGTACGTCGCCCTCCAGGTTCGCGAGGCCGCCGGACGGCCGGAGGATCGAGCCAATTACCTGGAGGAGCTGGTGATCCGCCGGGAGCTGGCACTCAACTTCGTCCACTTCACGGAGGATTACGACCGCTACACCGCTCTGCCGGCCTGGGCGCGGACAACCCTGGAAGAGCATCGCCAGGACGAGCGTTCCCGGCGGTATACCCGGGCCCAGTTGGACGCCGCGGAGACCCACGATCCCTACTGGAACGCGGCGATGCGCGAGATGAAGCACACCGGCTATATGCACAATCACATGCGCATGTACTGGGGCAAGAAGATCCTCGAGTGGAGCCCGACGCCGGAGTCGGCCTACCGGGTCGCCCTCGAGCTGAACAACCGGTACTTCCTCGACGGCCGGGATCCCGCCTCGTATGCCAACATCGCCTGGATCTTCGGCCTTCACGATCGTCCTTGGCCGGAGCGTCCCGTGTATGGAACGGTCCGATCGATGACCTCTGGCGGCCTGGAACGCAAGACGGACATGGCCGCCTACGTCGAGCGGGTGGATGAGCTTGTCCGGAAGGCACAGGAACCGGGATCGTCGTGAGGTGTTGCGGTCGGCCAGCGTCACGAAGCCGCAGGGCTCAAAGCCGCTCGTGGTTGAGGATTCGCCGGAGCTGGTCGACCGTGATGTTGCCGCCGCTGAGGATCAGGCCGACGGACTTGCCGGCGAGCTCGTCGCGGCGAGCCAGCGCCGCGGCGACGGGGGCCGCGCCGGCGCCTTCGACGAGCTGGCGCGCGGTCTCGAGGATCAGGCGGATGGCGTCGACCAACTGGTTGTCATCGACGAGCATGATCTCATCAACAAGTCGGGGGAGGAGGGCCAGGGGCATGTCGAACGGCTCGCGAGTGGCCAGTCCCTCGGCGAAGGTGGCCACGCGCTCGGTGACGACGCGGCGGCCTTCGCGCCAGGAGCGATAGACCGCCGGGGCGCCCTCGGCCTGCACGCCGATGACCCGGATCGCCGGGTTGACCGCGCGGGCCACGACGCCGGCGGCGAGCGCCCCGCTGCCGGCGCCGATCGGGACGAAGATCACGTCGAGCTCGGGGACGGCCTCGAGCAGCTCCAGCGCCGCGGTGGCGACCCCGGCGACCAGCATCGGCTCGTTCGAGGAGTGGATGTACCGCACCTGGTGCCGCGCGGCGTAGTCCTCGGCGGCCAGCCGGGCCGCGTCGAAATCGTGGCCGGTCTGGATCACCTCGGCACCCAGGGCCAGCGTCGCGGCGACCTTGAGCGGGTTGGCCGCCTCCGGCATGTAGATCATCGCCCGGGTGGCAAACAGCCGCGCGGCGTAGGCCACCGACTGGCCATGGTTGCCCGTCGAGGCCGCCACGACGCCCCGCGCCCGCGCCTCGGGATCCAGCGACGCCACCAGGTTGACGCCGCCGCGCACCTTGAACGCACCGGTCGGGTTGAGGTTCTCGCACTTCAGCACGGCGCGGCAGCCCAGCGTCGAGGCCAGCCCGGCGGGCTCGAGCACCGGCGTCCGCTGGAGATACGGCGCGATCGCGCGGCGGGCCTTGAAGACGTCAGCAAGCGTGGGAGCGGGCCAGTTCATGGGAGTCGGCACCGAGGAGTCGATTTTTCGGATGAGTATACCAACAGCCCCACTCCGGAGGAGAGACCGGTCCTGGCTGCGAGAAGAGATATTCCCACACCCAGCATGGTCACTTCGTCACGACGAACCGGTCGAGCTCCTGGCCGTCGGCGGCGACCTGGCGGACGTTGAGGGTCGGGCCGTCGAGATCGGCGATGGTCAGCGAGTGGACCTTCGAGAGGAACCTGGCCGTGAACGGCTGCCAGGAGGCGGGGTCGTCCTGCTGCTCGGGGTTGTACAGGCTGGCGCCGCCGGCGCCGGTGACCAGGTAGATCACGCCGCGGGGCCGGGTGTGGCTGCGGCCGTCGAAGGAGGTGTCGAGCGTCCAGCGGCCGGGGACGCGGTCGTCGGGACGCGGCGGCGCGCCGGCGGGCCTGAGGTCGGGAGTGAAGTGGAGCGGAAACGTGCGCTGGTAGTTGTGGACATGCCCGTTGAAGACGACATCGACCCGGCCCGCCTCGAAGACCTCGGCCAGGATGCGCATCCGCTGATCGCCGAAGTGCGACCGGGCCGAATTGAACCCGGGGTGGTGGAAGGCGACGAACCGCCAGGTGGCGTCGCGGGCGGAGGCCAGGTCGCGCTCGACCCAGGCGCGGAGGTCCGGGTCGGTCCAGTCGACGTGCCGGTTCGAGTCGAGGACCGTCCAGTGGGCGTTGCCGTAGTCGAACGAGAAGTTGGCCATCCGGGGATAAGCCGGGCCGGCCGCCGCCAGGAACGCCGTCCGGGTCGCCTCCGGGCCGGTCAGGATCGGGATCAGCGGCCCACCTGCCTGGCCGATCGGGCCGTTTAACGGCTGATCCCAGTAGAGGAAGTAGGCCAGGCCGTCGGGGTAGCGCCCCAGGTCGTGGGCACTGCGCTCGATGTCGTGGTTGCCCGGCGCGGCGAGGACCAGCGTCGAGCGCAACAGCGGCGCCCCCAGCGCCGGCGCCGGCACGTCGGCATTGTAGACGGGCCAGAAATTCGCGCGATATTCGCCGATGCGGCCCCGGTTGTAGACGATGTCGCCGGCAATCAGCACGAAGTCGGGCCGGGCTCGATACGCCTGGTCAGCGATCGCCTTCTGCGCGGCGGTGCCGGCGGCGCAGTCGCCGAAGACGACGAAGCGACACGGCTGGCCGGGTGGCCTGGGTGCCCGGCCACCGGCCGTGAAGACGAGTCGACCCCCGCGGTGCACCCTGTAGTCAAATGTGCCCCCCGGTGCCAGGCCCTTGAGGGTCGCCCGATACACCCGGTGCGGCGGGACGCCCGGCACCGCGACCCGGCGCATCGCCGGGGCCTCGGCCAAACGCCACGGCTCGTCGACCCCCGGCCGATACTCGACCGCCCAGCCGGCCTCCTGGTCCTCGGCCTGCCAGAGCACGCGGAGGTCCCTGGCCACTGCCCCCGGCAGGACATCGCCGAGTTGCAAGTATGGCTTGACCAGCAACCCATCGACCGGGGTCGTCATGCCCGAGGTGGGCCGCTCGGCGACGACGTCGCAGCACCGCAGGGAGCTCAGGCTCAGCGCCAGCAGGCCGCAGGTGGCGATCAGCCAACGCGGGGCGGTCATGGGGCAGGGTTCCCAGGGGCGGGGTCCCACTCCAGTCCAGACCGGACGGGACGGAGCAGGGCAGGGCCGGAGATCCGGGCGGAAGGCCGCGCAGGTCGGCCCGAATCCGAATGTCAGCGCCGCCCCGGCGGCCGATCTCGGATGACGCGCGGCTGCGACCGCCGAAGCCGCGATCCCAAGATAATCGAACAGCCCCGCCGGGGCCAAGGGCTGGCGCGCGGCAGGGCTGGGTCGAGCGGAACGAACGGCCGGTCTTCACCGACCACGGACCACGGAGCACGGACCACTGCGAGAAGCCCGACGGCGACCCCGGCCCGGGCCGCCCGGACGGGTCCGCCACATCGTGGCGAGGCCCAGGATCGACCAGACCAGCATCGAGAGCGGTTCGGGGACCTTGGCTGCCGACGTCTCCGGCGCCGGGCTGCTGGGGGTGCTCGGGGGTGGGGAGCTGTTCTCGACGCCGTCCAGCTTGATCGAGACCCCCGGGTTTTGACTGGAGTCGACCACGAGCTGGGGCGGCATGTTCTCCAGGGACTTGTCGATGGTCAGCGCGAAGTTGAGCACGCCGCCTGCGGCCAGGCCCTGGCCATAGAAGCTCAGGCCCAGCGCCTGCGAGGTGATCGTCGCATTGGGGTCCGACGGGAAGTTCCCCAGGTACACGGCGAGGTTCTGGGGATCGAATCCGCTGGAGCCGGGGAGGATCGTGAGCGGACCGGTGACGCTGCCGCCGGGCGGGGGAACCACGCCGACGGGATTGACGACCGCCGTGATCTGCGGGGCGGGTGGGTTGGCTGCCCCCGGCGCGGGCTTGGAGCCCGCCGGGGCGGGGATGGCGCTGGAGCTGGTCAGAGTATAATCGACGGTGACCGTCGCAGTGTTGGCGGTGTTGGAGTTGTTCGTCAGGCTGTCAGCCCGGGTGGACATCGGCTGCCAGCCCAGGCCCAAGGCCAGGACGGCCACCAGCATGGTCAAGGGAGCGCGACAACGACGTACCACGGCAAGTCTCCTCCTTGAACTCTCTGCCAGGAACGGTTAATCCTTGAGTTCTAGCGTCGCGTCCAGTCGAATCGATCATCTCGCGGTCCGCACAGTTCGGCCCTGGCCAGGACACGTGCTCAAGCTGAGGGAGAGTGGAGATCAGAGAGGTCGATGTCGGCAGGCACCTCCAGAAACTTGAGGGCCGCATTCTGCAAGGATTCCCCAAACCGGTCAAGCGCGATTGACACGATTTTCTCGACCCACCGCGATTTCTGTCGCCGCGGCGACCGATCTCGCGGACCAGACCGGCCGCCGGGCGGTCGATCTCCAAGCTTGCGGTCGCGCAGTCCGATCCGTGGAACGGAGTTCGGCCCAGCGGAACCGGGCCGCCGGGGCGCGAATAACCGGAGGCGATCCGACGTCTACTCCACCAGGTGAACGTATGCCCGAGGCCCTCACGACCAGCGTGCAGACGCCCGACGAGCTCCTGGTACGGCGCGCCCGCGAGGGGGACGCCGCGGCCCGGGAGGAGTTGTTCCAGCGGCACCGCGGCGACTCTTACCGGGTGGCGTACCGGCAGTTAGGGAACGAGCAGGATGCACTCGACGTGGTGCAGGAGGCGATGCTCAAGGCGTTTTCGGCGCTGGGCGATTTCGACGGCCGCAGCGGGTTCCGGACCTGGCTCCTGAAGATCGTGACCAATACGGCCCTCGACTGGGGACGACGGCGCAAGCGCCGGCCGAATGGTCCCGCCGGCGAGAACCCCGATCACAGCCCGGACCCGGCGGCCGACGACCCCGCACGGCGGTTGTACCAGCAAGACCTCCGCCGCGCCCTCGACCAGGCCCTGGGCCGGTTGACCCCGACGATCCGGAGCACGTTCGTCCTGTTCGCCGAGGCGGGGATGAGCTACAAGGAAATTGCCGAGGCCCAGTGCGTCCCCATTGGTACGGTGATGAGCCGGATTCATGCCGCCCGTGTCAAACTCCAGGCGGATCTCGACTGGGACCGGCTGAATGGTTTATCTTAAGGACTTATTCTGGAATCTCTTAGGTTAGGATGGTCGACAATGCGTTGCGAGGACGTCATCCGCGAACTGGCCGCACCCACGGGTGAACCGGATCCGGCCGCGATGGCCCAACACCTGGCCGGGTGCCCGGAGTGCTCCGGGTGGGCTCGGCGTGCCGCTCAGCTCGAGGCGCTCTGGGAGGCGACCCGGCCCCCCGAGCCGGCGCCCGAGGTCTGGGACTCGGTCTGGGCGAGCCTTTCCCGGCAGCTCGAGGATCCGGCCGCCGTGGAGTCCCTCGCCCCGGCGACAGCCTGGTCGTCCCGCAACGGTCGTTCCTCCCAGGTCCTGGCGCATCCGGCTCCCGGGCACCCTGCCGCCCCCCGCCGAACCTGGCGGCTGGCGGCCATCACCGTCCTGGGCCTGGCCCAGGCTGCGGCGATCCTGATCGCCCTGGGACTGGTCGAGCTCACTCCCATCCATGATCGCAACGAGATCCTCCCCAAGCCGCCCCTGGCGCAAAACGAGATCCCGCCAGGGCTTCCGACCCCATCGGTGGTGCGGGTCGCCGTGCCGGTGCGGGTGGAGGCCGATCTTGAGGAAGGTCCTGCGGTGATGATTCGGATGGACGGACCGGCGCCTCAGGTGGTGGTGGAGACTCGCCCGGGGATGGCCGCGGGCATCGGGCGTTGGTCGGGGGTGGCCGGTCGGAGACTTCTTCGCATCGCCGGCCTCCTTCGGGCCGCGGGCATCGAGGGTTGGTCGGTTGTGGCCGGTGGCCTGGGCGGCGCGGCGATGGCGGTCCAGGAGCCGGCCCCCGGGGTCGATACCTGGTACGTGATGCTCAACGAGATGGAGTCGCTCGACATTCCCCGGATCGCCGCGCGGTGAGGTGAGGGGCTCAGGCCATGACCAAGCCGAGACGCTGGCCGATCGGGATCGGAATCGGGTTGATCACGATGGCCATGGTCGTCGTCGGCCTGGGCGGGTTGCGCCGCGCGCGGGCCGAGTCTGGCGACGACCTGGAGCCGCCGCAAGTGACGGTCTTCGCGATCCTCGCCAAGCCCGGCAGCAAGGTGGTCGACTCCCGGTTGACGAGGATCCAGTCCCAGTTGAACCGGCTGTTGCCGCATCATGGGTTCAAGCTGCTGGACGCCCAGAGCAAACGGCTGAGGGCTGGAGAGTCGGTGGTCTGCGACCTGGGCCATGGGTACACGGCCGTGACGGCGCTGGTCCAGCCGGACGACCAACCGGCGGGCTGGCCGCATTTCGAAGATCCGGACCTCCTCGGGGCTGTTGTGGGCCCCCTGGCGGTTCATTGGGAGAAACCCCAGGGGAAAGTTCAGTTCCGGTGCGAGCTCTTCCTCAACAAGGCCCTCCAGTTTTCGGCAAAGGTCAAGGTCCCCCTCAATCAACTCTTCTTCTGCGAACGCCCGTTCCTCGACGACGGAACGAAATTGTTGATCGGGGTGGGCGCCCGGTAGCCCTGGCTTCCTTGTCACTTGCCACTTGCGTTTCACTTCCCGAATGCCAGGTAACACCCGACTGCACCGACGACCGACATCGACAGGCCCCAGGCGAGCACCTGGTTGAACAGGAGTCGGCGATCGGCCGCGATGGGCGCGGAGGCGATGCACAAGGCGCCGATCGGCGACAGCGGCGAGACGTCGACCAGGTGGCCGCCGATGAGGATCGAGGAGGCGATCGCCAGCGGATCGCCGCCGCCGAGCTTGGCGACCAGGCCCGGCACGCTGGGCAAGAACGCCGGCAGGACCACCCCCGAGGTGCTGCTGTAGACCGAGACCAGCCCCGTGACCAGCGCGATCAACCCTGTGATTGTCCGCTGTGTCGCCAGGCGCGCCAGCAGGGTCGTGAACAGGTCGATACCTCCGGTCTTCTCCAGCAGCGAGGTCAGGACGGTCACGCCGCAGACCATCACGATCACGCTCCAGGGCAAGGCGGGGATCGCCGGCCGCTCCTCCGTGACCTTGGCCAGGATGAGCACCACCGCGGCGGCGAATGCTCCCATCCCGACGTGAATCCCGCAGCCGACGACTCCGGCGACCAACAGCGCGATCGTCCCCAGGGTGACCCAGTGCTGGAGCGTCATCGCCCCGGCCGGCTCGGGCTCCGGCTCGGGCGGGCGGCCCGCGACCGGAGCGAGTTCGGAACGCTGCCGAAACAGCCGCCATCCCCCGAAGGTCACGTAGCCCAGCGCGGCGACCGCGGCGTTGGCCAGGAGGTTTGACAGATAGGTCTGTCGCTCGAAGCCCGAGATCCCCATCCGCTCCATCAGGCCGGCGGCGATGATCCCCGTCGGGGCGATCGGCGAGAGTGCCCCGGCGATGCAGCCGTGAGCCACCATGATCGTCATCAAGAAGGGAGGGATCCGGGTCCGCTCCGCGACCGCCATCGCCAGGGGCCCGATCAAGGCCGCCGCCGCGATGTTGCCGGCGCCGATCGACGCGATCCCGCACGCCAGGGCGAAGAACAGGATCGGGATCAACCCGGCGTTCCCCCGGCAGCCGCGCACCGCCACGCGCACCACCCGGTCGAGCGTGCCGTTGCCGCGGGCCATCGTGAACAGCAGGCTCACCCCCACCAGCGTCAGGAACAAGTCCGTGGGGAAGCCGCTCAGGACCTCGCCAATCGTGAAGCGTCGCCCCCAGGCCGGCGCCAGATAGATCGCGATCACCCAGGCCAGCGCCAGTGAGAGAAACCCCGGGTTGACCGCCGTCGTGCAGCTCAGCACGATCACCAGCACCAAAGCCGCCAGCGAGAGCCAGGCCATTCCTCTTGTCCTTTGTCCGTGGTCCGTGGTCCGTGGTCGGAGCTGCCGCTCCGTTGCGCCGTCGTCGCCCTGCTTCGAGTGCCCCGTCTCTACCGGACCAGGCAAGTCAGCCCGCGTCAGCGAACAACGGACCACGGACAACGGGCTAAAGAGAGATCAGCTCGCGCCGCAGGACTTTGCCCATTGCGTTGCGTGGCAGGGCCGGCACGAAGCGGATCTCGGCTGGGCGCTGATAGTCGACCAGCCGCTCGCCGAGGAAGGCCTTGAGTGAGCGTGCCGAGAGGGACTCGTCGGCCCGGACGACGGCCGCGACCACGCGCTCGCCGCGCTTCGGGTCCGGGACGCCGACCACGGCCGATTCCCGGACGCCCGGACACTCGTTGATCACCCGCTCCACGACCTGGGGATAGACGTTGAAGCCGTTGGTGATGATCAGGTCGTGCTTCCGGCCGACGAGGGTGAGGAATCCCTGGGCATCGCGGGTGCCCAGGTCGCCGGTCTCGAACCAGCCGGCGGCGAAGGCATCGCGGGTCGCCTCCGGCTTCCGCCAGTAGGCGCGGAAGAGGTTCGGGCCGCGGAGCTGGACCGAGCCGGCCTCGCCCGGCGCGGGGGAGGATCCTTCATCCGTGACCAGGCGCAGCTCGATTCCGTCGAGCGGCAGGCCGACGGAGCCTCCGGGCCAGGGTCCATCGAGCGGCAGGCTAGTGACGACGTGCGCCTCGGTCATCCCGTAACGGTTGATGACCGGCCGGCCCAGGATCGATTCCAGCTCGGGCAGCACCTCGGGCCGGATCGGTGCCGACCCGCAGGTGAACAGCCGCACGTGAGACCACCCCTTCGCGGCCGCGCGAAACTCGGGCCGGTCGAGGAAGCTGTAATAGAACGTGGGGATGGCCATGAAGACCGTGCCGCGGCCGATGAGGTCCAGGGTCCTCCGGGGATGGAACGTGGGCTCAACGAGCATGCGGCAGCCCGTGAGCAGGCTCAGATGGGTGGCGAAGGAAAGCCCGTGAATGTGGAACAAGGGCAGGACGTTGACCAGCACGTCATCCGGCGTGAATCGCCAGCAGGCTTGCAGCGCGCGGATGCTGGAGGCCAGGCTGGCCTGCGTGTGCACGACGCCCTTGGGCCTGCCGGTCGTGCCCGAGCTGTAGAGCATCAGGCAGGGGTCATCGCTGCCTGCGGTGGGCTCGGCGAACTCGGCCTCGGGAGCATCCCAGGCTTCGGTGTCGGGGAGCAAGGCGCGCAGCCCCGGCAGCTCGGGGCGCAAGGCGTCGATGACCGGCAGCTCGTGCTCGCCGGCGACGACGACCCGCGCACCGCTGTCCTGGAGGACGTACCGCAGCTCGTCCGGGGTGAACTTCGGGTTCAGCGGCAGCGAGACCGCCGCCGCGTGGAGCGCGCCCAGGTGGGCGGCCAGGAACGGCAGCTTCTCCGCGGTCACGATGGCCACCCGATCGCCGGGCTCGGCTCCCAGCCGGTGCAACCGGGCGGCGCATCGCCGCGCCTTCTCGTCGAGATCCTGATAAGTCCAGGAACGATCCTGGGAGGAGATCGCCGGCTGGTGTGCCCGCGCGGCGAACGTCGCCCGCAGGTCGTTGAGGAAGTGGGCCCGCGCCCCGGTGCGGTTCACGTGTGACGCCTCGTTCATCGCCTGTCCCTCCTCAACCCCGATCGCAGCGCGCCCTCATCCGTCCGTTCTCCGATCATACCAAGGCCCGGCGGCCTGTCCCATCGCCGGAGACGCTCTGGGCTCTCCTCGCGGCGTTCGGCTGAAGTCCGGATGACGCCTCGAGCTGCCGACGCCTATCATGACCCGGTCGTACGCTCTAGAATGACAGAGCCCCGGCTGTCTATCAGCCGGGCGGTCGCAAGTCCATACTCGATTGCGGAGGGAACCATGTCCGACGTGGAAAACTACGACGTGGTCATCCTGGGCAGTGGAGCACCCGGCAAGCTCCTCGCCTGGTCGCTGGCCTCGCAGGGGAAGCGCCTGGTGGTGATCGAGCGGCGGTATGTCGGGGGGTCCTGCCCCAACATCGCCTGCCTGCCGAGCAAGAACGTGATCCACAGCGCAAAAGTTGCGAGCTATTTCCGCAGGGGCGCCGAGTTCGGGATCGCCTCCGGCGACTGGAAGGTTGAGATGGCGGTCGTCCGCGACCGCAAACGGACGATGGTGGACGGGCTGGTTGCGGTCCATCTCGAGAACTATCGGAAGAGCGGCGCGGAGCTGGTCATGGGCCAGGGACGCTTCGTCGCGCCGAAGACCATCGCGGTCGCGCTCAACGCGGGAGGGACCCGGACGCTCCGCGGCCAGACCGTCGTGATCAACACCGGGTCGCGGGCCCGGATCGATGACACTCCCGGACTCTCCGATTCACGGCCGCTGACTCACGTCGAGGCCCTGGATCTGGACCAGCTCCCGGAACACCTGATCGTCCTGGGCGGTGGCTACGTGGGCCTCGAGCTGGCGCAGGCGTTCCGCCGCTTCGGCAGCCGCGTGACCGTGATCGAACGCAACGGCTCGCTGATCCATCGCGAAGACCCGGACGTGACCGAGGCGGTGGAGCGACTCTTCCGGGACGAGGGGATCGAGGTCTTGACCGGGACCACCATCGATCGCGTCGAGGGAAGATCCGGTCAATCCGTTCGCCTGCATGCGGCGCGCGGCGCGATCGAAGGGACGCACCTCCTGGTCGCCGGGGGGCGGATCCCGAACACCGACGGCATCGGCCTCGAGAAGGCCGGGGTCGAGACGGACGAGCGCGGGCACGTCAAGGTCAACGAGCGGCTACAGACCACGGCCAAGGACGTCTGGGCGGCAGGCGACTGCGCCGGCAGCCCGTACTTCACGCACATCGGCGAGGACGACTTCCGCGTGGTGCTGGCCAACCTCACCGGCGGGAATCGCGTGACGACCGGGCGGCAGGTGCCGTTCTGCCTGTTCACCGACCCGGAGCTGGCCCGAGTCGGCCTGAGCGAACGCGAGGCCCGCCAGCGCGGCGTCGGGTACCGCCTGGTCAAGATCTCCATGGAAGCCGTGCTGCGGACCCGGACCCTTTCCGAGACGCGGGGCTTCCTGAAGGCGCTGATCGAGCAAGGGGGCGACCGCATCCTCGGCTTCACCGCCTTCGGGGCCGAGGCCGGCGAAGTCATGGCCGTCGCCCAGATCGCGATGGCGGCCGGCCTGCCGTACACGGCACTGCGGGACGCCGTCTTGACCCACCCGACGATGGCCGAGGGGCTCGGCGTGCTGTTCGCGTCCGCGCCGCGGGGATGACGTCGGACTCGCTGGCATGACTGAACACCGCCGAGAGGGTACCACCGCGATGGCGTGCTGGGAAG
Source organism: Isosphaeraceae bacterium (assembly GCA_021324445.1). GTDB lineage: Bacteria > Planctomycetota > Planctomycetia > Isosphaerales > Isosphaeraceae > JAJPJC01. The sequence continues at coordinate 2,699 of JAJPJC010000106.1, read as the reverse complement.
CGGCTGTTGCCCTCGGCCGGGTGGTTGATTTCACCAGTGCCAATACTGTCTGTGCATGAACGCGACAGCCGCTAGCAGGTCAAACGTGTCCCAACCGGGCTCGATCCACATGGCCCAGACCCTCATCGTCGGGACGACGAGGCCGCCGAGCAGCCTCGGGGCGCCACGAGCGGCGCCCGTCAAGTTCTGCCACCAGAAGAAAGGTGTGTCGAACGTCCAGGAATCGCCATGAGCCAACTCCAAAGCGTGGTGCCTGCGGAGGATTGAGCGGACCGACAACATCCACACAAGTTCACCATTTCGGTGCATCGCGTATCTCGCGCCGGGAACGAGCCCCGCACGGCGAATGATCCCCTGCTCGCGCCCGTCGGCATCGAGTACCCGCACCCGCGGTGAAGCGAGATGCCGAGGTTCCAGGCGCAGGCAGAGCGTCCCCGGCGACTCGCTGCTAATCTCGTCCCTGCCGGTCGCATCGAAGACGCTCACGGGATCGGCTGACTCCTCCCCTCCAATCTCGGTATAGTACCAGCGAGCGTCCTCCAGCCAGGCCGGCACGCAGGAACCTCGCCGGCGGCGTAAGTTCCGCACCTCCACCGCGACCACCAGGGACACCGCGATCCACGGGATCCACGGGACCTTTTCGCTCACGACGGTAAAGCCGAGAAGAAACACGAAGAAAGCCACCATCAGGCTGAGCAGGCGGAGGGACCCGAGCAAATCCGACACCGAGCGGAACCCGAGCAGTTCCCAGGCGGAGCGAATCCGGATGCGGGTCCTTAAAAGCTGGGACTCGCGACGACTCATGAGAGGGTCCCCTCGAGGCATCAGGGCGGTTCGCTTCCGAGTGGCGCAGTCGTCGGCGACCGCAGTCCCCACACGAACGCGACGCGCGGGCGAGTGGAATGCCCCGGATCCTCGCCGGCCTGTCTTGCCGTTACGCCGTTGTCCCCCACCCCGAGCAGCAGCCACTGGACAGCTCAGGGCAAATCCGGGAAACCCCTGTTGTTGCCCCGATCCCGGCTCCTGGTAGAATTGTTGTGAGACCAAGCCCGCCAATCCTTTACGGTGAAACAATGAACGAGTTCGCATGCCACCTCTACGATCCGGGGCTCCGGCTGAACCGGCGGCACTTCTTCGCGCGGACCAGCCTGGGGCTGGGTAGCGCCGCGCTGGCGACTCTCCTCTCGGAGTCGAAGGCTGCCGGGACCGGGGCAACTCCCGCCCGGCCGCAGCTCGGCGCCGGGCGAATCGATCCGGCCGCGGGGGGAATCCTCACGGCGTACCATGTCCCGCCCAGGGCCAAGCGGGTGATCTCGCTGTTCATGAGCGGCGGGCCGTCGCAGCTCGACCTGTTCGACTACAAGCCGCTCCTGAACCAGATGAATGGGCAAGATCTGCCCGAGTCGGTGCGGATGGGCCAGCGGCTCACGTCGATGTCGGCCAACCAGGCGACCTTGCCCATGGCCGGCTCGATCTTCAGATTCGCCCGGCACGGCCAGTCGGGCGCGTGGGTCAGCGAGCTGCTGCCCCACACGGCCCAGGTCGTCGACGAGCTCTGCATCATCCACTCGCTCTACACCGAGGCGATCAATCACGACCCGGCGATCACCTTCTTCCAGACGGGCGCGCAGGTCGCCGGCCGGCCGAGCATGGGGTCCTGGCTGAGTTACGGCCTGGGCTCGTCGAACCACGACCTGCCGGCGTTCTGCGTGCTGCTGAGCCAGAAGCGGCCCGACCAGCCGCTCTATGCCCGGCTCTGGGGCAACGGGTTCCTCCCCTCGGTACACCAGGGCGTCGAGTTCCGCGCGGGGGCCGACCCGGTCCTCTACCTCGAGAATCCGCCGGGCGTCTCCTCGGCCGGGCGCCGCAAGATGCTCGACCGGCTTCGGGAGCTGCACCAGCTCGAGTACGACGCGACTCTCGACCCGGCGATCCAGGCGAGGATCGCCCAGTACGAGATGGCCTACCGGATGCAGACCTCCGTCCCCGAGGTGACCCGGCTGGCCGATGAGCCCGAGCACGTCTTCGAGCTATACGGCCCGGATTCGCGCAAGCCGGGCACGTTCGCCGCCAACTGCCTGCTGGCCCGCCGGCTGGCCGAGCGCGACGTCCGGTTCATCCAGCTCTATAACCCCGGCTGGGACCACCACGGCGGCCTGCCCAGCGGCATCCGCACCCTCTGCCGCGAGACCGACCAGGCCTGCGCGGCGTTGATCATCGACTTGAAGCAGCGCGGCCTGCTCGACGACACGCTGGTGCTCTGGGGCGGCGAGTTCGGCCGGACGAATTACAGCCAGGGCAAGCTGACGGCCACCGACTACGGCCGCGACCACCACCCCCGATGCTTCACCGTCTGGGCGGCCGGTGGCGGGATCCAGCCGGGCATCACCTTTGGCGCGACGGATCCCTTCGGCTACAGCGTCGCGGCCGACGGCGTCCACGTCCACGACTTCCACGCCACAGTCCTCCATCTCCTGGGCATCGACCACCAGCGGCTGACCTACAAGCACCAGGGGCGCGACTACCGCCTCACCGACGTCGCCGGCAAGATCGTCAAAGGGATCTTGACTTAGAGTCTGTTCCCAAAGCTGTGGAGGGGCGGCGGTCAAGAGCCAGGGGCGACAGCCCCTGGTCGACCGCGGAGAGCCGAGCCCCCCCTCTCTTCCCAGCAGCCCCGCGGGGGCGACAGTCACCCCTGT
>JAJPJC010000329.1 GCA_021324445.1 Isosphaeraceae bacterium | reverse complement strand
GCGGGGCTGCTGGGAAGAGAGGGGGGGCTCGGCTCTCCGCGGTCGACCAGGGGCTGTCGCCCCTGGCTCTTGACCGCCGCCCCTCCGGTGCTTTGGGAACAGACTCTCATTGGAGCGGTGAAATGCCCAGGCCGAAGAGTGATCTCGATCAAAAGATCCGAGAGATCCTCCAACACACCAGCCCCATGCCGACGGAGTCGACCTGCCCGATCCGCCACTTCGATCGGGCTGTTAACTCGACCCTGCCCTCCTCAAATACATCGATATCCATCTCGAAGCCGCGGGCTTTTATGAATCGGTTTATGAAAAAGACATGGCCCATCTCCGGCGGCTGGCCCTGGCGAGCCTGATCGAATCGTTCGGTGGCCCCGGACAGGATGCGGAATCCGGCCAAGCCAGGTCTCCTCGATGCACTGCGTTTCCTTCTTGACACAGCACAATCGGTCAACCAGCGGGTGGGAAAGCGGTTCGAGACCCTCCTCGATGATCTCCATCGCGACAATCCCGCCCTCTTCGACGCGCAGGACATCGCCGATCGCGTCTCTCGTCAACTCGGCTTCTCGATCATGATCGACGGAAGCCAAGGAGTGCCTTGATCCTCGAGAAGACCTTGGACGAGCGCGAGATCACCGCCGCTCCCGACCCGCCGGCCCTACGTGAGCGAGTACTGGAACGCGCCCCTGTCGTCGACGGTCACATGGACCTTGCTGAGCGTCCGGCCCTGGGCCATGCGGGTGAGGACCTCCTGGGAGATCTCGGGAAGCAGGGTGCGCGTCAGGATCTGGTCGGCGTTCCGCGCCCCGCTCTCGACCTCGCGGCAGCGGCTGGAGATGCTCTCGACCAGCTCGTCGCTGTAGCTGAACCGCGCGTTGTGGTTCTGGCGCATCCGCTGAGCGATCCGGCCGAGCTGGAGCCGGATGATCTGGCGCATCACGCTGTCGGTGATCGGGTAGTAGGGGACGACGATCAAGCGGCCGAGGAACGCCTGCTTGAAGATCGGCACGCCCCGTTCGGACTTGGCCTCGAGCAGGTCGGGCCGGATGGCCTCGGCCAGAGCCTCGGGCAAGGGGGTCGTGTCGGGATCCTTGCAGAGCTTGAGGATGGTATCCGTGCCGACGTTCGAGGTGAGCAGGATCACCGTGTTCTTGAAGTCGATCTCGCGGCCCTCGCCGTCCTCGAGGGTCCCCTTGTCGAAGACCTGGAAGAACAGCTCGAGCACGTCGGGATGGGCCTTCTCGACCTCGTCGAGCAGGACCACGCTGTAGGGCCGGCGGCGGACGGCTTCGGTCAGGACGCCCCCTTCGCCATAGCCGACGTAGCCCGGCGGCGAGCCCTTGAGGCTGGAGACGGTATGAGCCTCCTGGTATTCCGACATATTGATCGTGATCAGGTTGCGCTCGCCGCCGTAGAGCGTGTCGGCCAGGGAGAGCGCGGTCTCGGTCTTGCCGACGCCGCTGGGCCCGACCAGCAGGAACACGCCGATCGGCCGGCGGGGGTCGGTCAGGTTGGCGCGGGAGGTCCGGATCCGCTGCGCGATCGCCTCCAGGGCGTGCGACTGGCCGATCACGCGCTCCTCCAGCTTCGACTTCAGCCGGAGGACCGTCTGGATCTCGTCGGCGAGCATCTTGCCGACGGGGATCCCCGTCCAGCCGGCGATCACCTCGGCGATGGTCTGGGAGTCGACCGAGACCTGCATGAGTGGGGATTCGCCCTGGATGGCGCGGAGGGCGTCCACCTTGGCCGTGAGCTCGGCCTGCAACGCGACCAGCTCCGCGGAGGGCGCGAAGGGCTGACCGTTGCCGGAGTGGGCTTTCTTTTCCTCGAGGTAGCGGGCCTCGATCGCCTGGGCCTGGCTGCGGATCTCCTCGACCCGCTTCCGCTCGTCCTCCCACCGCGCCTCCAGGGCGGCGAGCCGGGTCTTGGCGTCCTCGAGGGCCTGCTGGACCTCGGCCATGCGCTCCTCGTGATGCCGGCCGGTCGCGCCCTCGCGGTCGAGGATGCCGAGCTCGACCTGGAGATGGTCGATCTGGCGGCGGCAGTCCTCGATGGCCGGTGGAATCGCGTTCTGGCTGATCGCCACCCGCGCGCAGGCGGTATCGAGCAGGCTGACGGACTTGTCCGGGAGCTGCCGGGCGGGGATATAGCGGTGCGAGAGCTTGACCGAGCTCTCCACGGCCTCGTCGAGGATCCGCACGCCGTGGTGTTTCTCGAGGATCGCGGTGATCCCGCGCATCATCCGGATGGCGCGCTCTTCATCGGGCTCCTCGACCTTGACGACCTGGAACCGCCGGGCCAGGGCGGCATCCTTCTCGAAGTACTTCTTGTATTCGGCCCAGGTCGTGGCGGCGATGGTGCGGAGCTCGCCCCGCGCCAGGGCCGGCTTGAGCAGGTTGGCGGCGTCGCCCTGGCCGGCCTGGCCGCCGGCCCCGATCATGGTATGGGCCTCGTCGATGAACAGGATGACCGGTACGGGCGAGCCCTTGACCTCGGCGATGACCTGCTTGAGCCGGTTCTCGAACTCTCCCTTGACCCCGGCGCCGGCCTGGAGCAAGCCCAGGTCGAGGGTCCGGAGCACGACATTCTTGAGCACCGGGGGCACATCCCCCTGGGCGATCCGCAGGGCCAGGCCCTCGACGACGGCCGTCTTGCCCACGCCGGCCTCGCCGGTGAGGATCGGGTTGTTCTGGCGGCGCCGGATCAGGATGTCCACCATCTGGCGAACCTCGGCCTCGCGGCCGATGACCGGGTCGATCTCCCCTTTCTTGGCCCGCTCGGTCAGGTTGATCGTGTACTGGTCCAGGCCCGGCGTCTGGGTGACTCCGGCCGGCTTGGCCCCCGGCCCGGCGACGCCCGGCTCGCCGGCTGGCCCCTCATCCTCGGGCGAGCCGGCCACCAGCTTCATCAGGTTGGGCTGGAGCACCTCGGTCTTGATCTTGGCCAGCTCGCGGGAGGCATCCCGCGCCAGCCGGCCCAGCTCCTCGTCATCCAGCAGCGCCAAAAGCAGCACACCGGAACGAACCTTGGCCGCTTGATACTGGATCGACGCCAGCACCCAGGCCGTGCGCGCGAGCTGGTCGATCCGCAGCGACAGGGTCGGCGTCCGCTGGTTGCCCGTGCGAAACTGGTCCATCACCTGGGTCAGGTCGCGGAGCAGCCGCGCCGGATCGACCTCGAATTGCTTGAAGATCCGCGTCAGGTCGGTGTTGGGCGCTTCGATCAGCTTCACCAGCCAGTGCTCGACCTCGACGCTCGGGTTGGTCCGCGACAAGCAGAGACCAGCCGCCGCCTGGAGGGCATTCAGGCAGGTCGGGTTCAGCGTCTTGATCAAGGCTCCCGAGTCCACACCCATGGCGTACTCCTCATCAAGGGTTGAGGATTCTCGAGTCCCACGATGCGAGGACTCGCTCTGGATGGTAAGCGGCGGTGGGATCCGTGGCAACACCCCAGCGCCCGGAGGGAGGACACGTTGCGTTCGGAAGGGGAAGGTGGCCGGCGTTCTCTGGGGCCGGGGCACGGAAAACGGCCTTGGCCCCGGCATGCGGGGCCAAGACGGCTCGGTTCCAGCCGATGCGACGGCAGAGCGATCCCGGCCCGGAATCGGGCCGAGACGCGCCATCGCCGGGACCGATCAGACGATCTTGGCCAGGCCGATGTCATAAGTGACGGTCGCCGGCTGGCCTTCGTCGTTCTTGGCCCCCAGGCCGACGTCCTTGCAGGCGACCTTGGTGAAGTTCAACGAGAGGGACTCCTGGGGACGGTCGCCGCCGCTGGACATCGAGTAGCCGCTGATCATGGTGTTGTTGAGCGTGTACGACAGGTAGACGCTCAGGTTGCCCTTGTCGGTCTTGCAGAAGTCGATCGTGACGTCCTTGCCATCACCCTCGAGGGCCTCGTCGAGGAGCTTGATGGTGGCGATATCGGTCGGCTTGGTGACCACAATCTCACTCACCGAGGGGGCGGACGACTCGCGGTCGGAGGAGCCGCCGGTGGGGCTCGAGATGCCGCGGCCGACGCCCCACTGGAAACTATTCACCTCGATCCATTGCGAGTGGGAGGACTCGGTGACGTCGCCGTTGATGACGTCATACTTCACATAAATCGGCATGGTCAATTCCCTTTCTCAGGATTCTCAAGAACCGGGTGGTTCGCAGGAAACCCCAGGACCCCGAGCCACGCGGCCCGAACCGGGTTTCCCTCGCTTCACCGCCCCTTCGCCTTCGAGGAGATTGCTCAGTCCTCGAACCGAACCGCACGGGAGGCATCCCACGGCGGTACGCCATCAGTCCAGTCGAGGCTGGTTACGGCCGGAACCACACCCAGCCAGGCAACTCGTTGACCGGCGAGGGCTCCACTCTCGGTGAGAACCGAGAATTGGGACTCCTCGCGACGTTTTGATCGATGAGGCACGTGATCGAGGCCGCCGGCAGTTGAGCGCTGCTGGTCCTCGTCCATCACGGCCGCCACAGGTCACCAGCCTGGGTCTGTGCCTCCGAGGCTCGCCTCGAGGGACAGGATTGGTGGCGTTGGCATCGCTCCGCATCCGGTGTCCCTTGCGTTGATCTCCTTCGCGAATCATTACGCGGCCGGCCTCGGAAATTGGACTCGGAGGGCCCATTTTTTGAACTCCGAAGCGCCGTCTTCAGCGATCCGGACTCAGACCAATGCGCTGCGACACGCCATCGCCCGAGGGTCGGACCGGTCCACGATGATGGCGGGGATCCCGGTTCTCTGGTGAATCAGTGCCAGATCGTGATCGACCGGAACCGATGGTATCATCATCCAGCGAGATTGCCAGAAAAAAACGGGAAATCCCGCGACTGCCTGGGCGATCCACACGGGGCGCGGCCGGACCCGTGCCGGTGATCCTCGCCGCCAAGGGCCGAAGGAGCCGTCCTGACTGACTTCCAGGGACATCACGAATCGCTCTCGACATCGTAGGATAAGGGTACGACACGGGTGGGACCAGTGCCAAGTCGTCCGGCGGAGGCACCCGCCTGGTTCCATCCCCTTGCCAGCGGGGACCCGAAGATGGACCGACCACCAGTGGCGATGCGAGCACGACCTCGCGGCCCGGGACACGGTTTGCGACGATGCCGGCGGAGCCCATCCTCGGAGGCGGCCGCGCGCGGCCCGGGACGTGGTGGGATCATCCTCGGCTGGGCGGGCCTGGGACTGGGGTTGCTGATCGCGACCGCCTCGGGCGGGATGGCCTGGGCCCAGGATGAGATTCGCAACTTCCAGAACCCGATCTTGATGGTCGAGACCGGCGGGCATCACGCGCCGGTGCGTTGCCTGGTCTGGCAGGACGAGTTCACCGTGCTTTCCGGCGGTGAAGACAAGGTCGTGAAGGTCTGGGATTTCCACGACGGCGCCCGGTTGGCCCGGTCGATCCGGCCGATGATCTGGCGGGGCCCGGCGGGCTCCATCTCGACGATGGCGGTCACACCCAGGCCGGACGACCAGGGCCAGTCGCTGCTGGCCGTCGCGGGCTACGGCATCGAGGCGGCGCGCGGGGATATCACGGTCTTCCGCATCCCCGGGTTGGTCCGCATCCCCACCGGGGAGGTCGTCGCCCGGCTGCGGCCCCCCCGCGAGAATCAACCTCAGGCGATCGGCCACAGCAACGCGGTGACCTGCCTGGCCTTCGACCCGGCCGGCCGCATTCTGGCCTCGGGCTCGGCCGATCGAACGATCATCCTCTGGGAGGTGCCGCCGTTCGACCAGCCGGCTGTGCCGCCGTTCCATCCCCGAGCGGTCCTGAGCCAGCAAGGCCACACCGGCGGGGTCCGCACTCTGGCCTTCAGCCCCGACGGCCGGCGGTTGGCCAGCGGCGGCGCCGACGGCTCCCTCCTGGTCTGGGACGTCGGCCGCAACGCGCTGGCCGATGCCCGGCGCGGCCATCCCGAGCGGCCGATCCCGATCAATGCCCTGGCCTTCAGCCCTGACGGGCAGTGGATCGTTGTCGGCATGGAGGAGGGGGGCAAGCTGCACCGCTTCGACGCACGGAGCGTCTCCCAGATCCCCGCCCTGGATCTCCCTTCGGCGCGGCCCGGTCAGGGACCGGTCGAGGCGCTGGCCTTCCAGCCCGGCCCCGGACGGCAGCGGATGGTCGTCAGCATCAAGAGCGATGCCTCCGAACTGGCCGACGCCCTGGGGATGTCCTGCGACCTGGAGGTCCGCGCCCTGCCCGCGGGGACTCTCGAGCGCGCCCCATGGCGGGTTCCCGGGCTGGTCCGTGCCCTGGCCTTCAGCCCCGACGGCAACCGGCTGGCCTACTCCGGCGGGCGAGCCCAGGCGGTCTTCATCCAGGACATGGCGGCGCTGGACCAGCCGCCGCGGCAGCTCCGCGGCCAGGGGAGCACGCCGTTCGATCTGGGTTTCTCCGGCGACAGCCAGGTCGTCGGCTTCACCCGCGACCGGCTCGACCCGGCCAATCCCCCGCCGCTCTACGACGGCTTCGATCTCGGCCTGAGGCAGTCGCGGACCGTCGCGCGGGAGCAGCTCCCCCACCACGCGATCCGGCAGTACCAGGGGTGGACCCTGCGGGACCGGCTCAATCCGCCCAATCCGTTCCGGCTGGAGGCCGTGCCTGCCGACGGCCGACCGCCGGTCGCGATCACAATTGATCCGAACCTGGAGCAGCACTGGTGGTCCTGGACGTTCGTGCCGCCGGGGCCGGGGCATTTGCGGCCGACCGTGGCGGTCGGTACGGATGCCGGAGTCGCGGTCTTCGACCTGGAGACCGGCCGGCGCACCCGGGTCTTCGCCGGCCACAGCGCCCCGGTCGTCGCCCTGGCCCCCTCCCCCGACGGCCGATGGCTGGCCAGCAGCTCGATGGACCAGACCGTCATGCTCTATCCCCTGGCGGGCAGCGACACCCGCCCGGGACTGGGCGCCACCTTCCGGCAGCGACCCGACGGCGTCTGGACGGTCGCCACCGTCGAGCGCAAGAGCTTCGCCGCGGCGATGGGCTTGCACGTCCACGACCGGATCGTCCAGGGGGGCCTCGGCTGGGGCCGGGACAACAAGCGATACTACAATACGCCCGCAGAGCTTGCCGAATTCCTCAAGCTGGTCGATCCGCTGGAACCGTACCTCTACACGATCGGGATCAAGGTCCGCCGGACGGTCGTGATCCCGGCGGTCGGCGCCTTCGACCTCGAGCTGGCCCAGCCCCTGCCCACGACCAAGCGCGACAACCCGGCGCTGACGCTCTTCCTGGGCGCGGATCGAGAGTGGGTGGTCTGGACGCCCCAAGGGTATTACGAGACGTCGATCGAGGGGGATTCGCGGTTCCTGGGCTGGCACGTCAATCCGCCGTTTGACACGGTCCGGCCCACTGACTTTGTCACCATCGCCACCTACGCGGGGACGATGAACCGCCGGGACGTCCTGGATCGGCTCTGGCGGACCGGCGACCTGGAGCAGGCGGCTGCGGCCATCCCACCCGGATCGCGCCCGCCGGCGGTCGCGGCCGCCGAGGACCAGCCGCCGCAGATCGTCCTCGGGGCGGTCCCGGGAGGGGTCCGCCTCCCCGCGCCGGGGGTCCTCTGGGCGGTGAACAGCCCCAATCCCCGGCTGTCGCTCCGGATCAGCTCGGGAGGCAAGGCGGGGATCCGCGACCGCCGCATCACCTTCGACGAACGGCCGATCGCGCGCCCTCCCATCGCCGGACCCCTGGCCGAATTCGCCGAGGACGTTCAGGTCGACCTGGTCCCCGACCGCCGGGTGCGCCTGGTGGTCGCGGCCAGCAATGTCAACGGCGGCGAGCGGTCCGAAACCCTCGACCTGATCTATCTTCCGCCGGTCAAGCCACCCCCGCCGGCCACACCCCCGGCGCCCCCGCGTCTCTTCGTGCTCAGTATCGGCAGCGAGACCTTCCTGCCCCCCCTGCCCCGGATCAAGCACGCCGGCAAGGACGCCGCGGACCTGGCCACCTTCCTCGCCGGTCACCTGGTGGCCGGCGACGGTGCGAAACCCGATGTCGAGACGCCCTGGGTCCTCACCGGGGCGAAGGCGTCGGCTCGCTCGGTCCAGGAGGCATTCGACCGCCTGCATGAGCTGATCGAGAAGAAGGAGATTCGCGAACGAGACCTCGTGGCCGTCGTGATCGCGTCGCATCTGATTGAGTCCAGGGACGGCACGGTGATCGCGGCGTCCGACACCCAGATCGACGCAGCCCCGCGCCCGGCCGTCGCCGGGCGGGACGTCGCCGAGCTGCTGGGCCAGTTGACCGACTACGGCTGCCGCGTCGTCCTGTTCCTCGACGGCCTCCACAGGCTGGAGGACCCCCTGGCGAGCGAGATCAAGCCGTTCGTGCGCGAACTCCAGCGGAAGCGGCGCGTGATCACGTTCGTGGCGTCCAAGGAGGGACCCAGCGGCGTGGATGACACCCGAGAGCACGGCCTGTTCGCGCTGGGGATTCTCCAGGTGTTCCAGGGGGCCGACCTGGCGGGCGCCCGGACCAATCGGGCCGCTCCCTACACGCTGGACCAGTTCAAGACGGCCCTGCGCAACACAGTGCTCAACCTGAGCGAGCGCCGCCAG
>JAJPJC010000224.1 GCA_021324445.1 Isosphaeraceae bacterium | reverse complement strand
TTGTAGGGTGGGTGAAACCCACCGATCTTCAAGCCCGCCAAGGTCTTCCGGTGGTGGGTTTCACCCACCCTACAACGGTTCGACCAGGCTTGTGGAACAGACTCTCAGCAGGCCGCCCGGGTCGAGACCGAGGCAGCCGCATACGCGCGGAGAGCCAATCGCATCGCGATCCGCCATGGACTGGGCCGAGTCGTGGCGATGATCGAGGTCGTCTCGCCCGGCAACAAGGACAGCAAGCATGCGATCGCCTCGTTCGTCGCCAAGGCGGTCGATTTCCTCCGCAACGGCATCCACTTCCTGGCGATCGATCTGTTTCCGCCCGGGCCGCGCGACCCGGACGGGATCGCCCAAGCCATCTGGGACGAGCTGGTCGGCGAGCCGTTGGCGAGCCGGCCGGAGGACAAGCCCCTGACCGTCGCCGCGTTCGACGCCGGGGAGCCGTTGACCGCCTACGTCGATTCCCTGGCCATCGGCGCGGCGTTGCCCGAGGCGCCCCTGTTCCTCGCCCCGGGTTGGTACGTCAACGTCCCGCTCGAGCAGACCTACCGGGCCTCATGGGACGTGACCCCCCGACCGATCCGCGACCTCCTGGGTACGCCAGCCACCGGACCACGACCGGCGACGTGATCGTGAGGACGGGACCGGCCGCCGCAGCCAAGCGCGGCCGCCGCGCCGGAGAGGAGTGCATCCCTTCATTCCCTTGAGCCTCGCCCGCGAGCCGGAAGGGGACGAAGAGGACCTCGCCGACCAGTCCCCAGAAGCCTCAAGCTTGTGTTAGAATGGGTTTCTATGGAACCAACCCCAAGCCAACCCCAGGACTCCCCCCCGATGGTGGGCACCCTCCCTGTTATCCGCGAGCACATTGTCGCGACACCCGATACCTGTGGCGGCAAGCCCCGAATTGCGGGCAGCCGTATTCAGGTCAAGCACATTGCCATCATGCATGAGAGGGAGAGGAAGAGTCCTGAAGAAATCGTCTCCGAGTTCCCGCACCTGACCCTGGCCGGCATCCACGCGGCTCTCGCCTACTACCACGACCACCGGGAAGAGATTAATGCCGAGATAGCGGCGGACCGGGCTTGGTACGAGGAGCAGCGAGCGAAGCAGCCCTCACGGCTCAGAGAGGCTCTCAAGGCACGGAAGGCCAATGCCCAAGACGATACGCTTCCACCTGGATGAGAACTGCACGAGGGCCATCGCCACAGGGCTCCGTCGGCACGGCATCGAGGTGACCACCACGCCGGAAGCGGGGTTGCTTGGTGCCATCGACCAGGAGCAGGCAGCTTATGCCCTGGCCGAGGGACGGGTCATCTTCACCCAGGACCGGGATTTCCTCCGCATCGATGCCGCTGGCGTGCCGCATGCCGGGATTGCCTATTGCGAGAAGGACACGCGGAGCATCGGCGAAATCATCCTTGGCCTGGTTCTCATCTGGGAAATCTACGAGCCGGCGGAGATGGTAAATCGAGTCGAATATATTTAGGTAGATTTGACCGTCGGCTGGCTCCTCGGGCTCGGGCCTGATCGGTCCTTTCACGTCTCGACTGCCTCGAGACCTCGGCGGGACTCGCCGATCCGGAAGGCGAAGACCGGGGTCACGGGCGCATGGCGCGGCCCGGGATCGGCCGGCGGATCCTCGGCGAGGGCGCAAGCTCGTTGGATCCAACACTCGAGATCCAGGCCGAGTTGCGGGGCACCGCCCTGCTGCCGGGCCGCGGCGAAGGATTCCGCCGCGCGGCGGGCGTGGGTGCGCACGCCCTGCTCCCGCCCTTCCCGTACCTTGATGCCGGCCGCCGCCAGCTTGATCAATCCGCGCAGCACGTCGGCCGTCGCGCCGCGACGCCCCTCGGCGTGCCAGAGCCCTTCCCAGGCTTCATGCGCTTCCCAATAATATCCGGCGTCGAACAGCTCGACGCCGCGGAGGAACTGCGATGAGCGCGCGTCGGGTGCCGTGGCGATCGGTGCCGCGGCGCGACCGTAAGAGTGCCCCTCCGGCGATCGGGTTGGATGAGGCCACGGACCACCTGGGACATACGTATAAGGCGGGAACTGTCCCGTCGGTTTCGCGCTCATCATGGCCCTCCCCGTTGCGAAGCATCGGCCCGGCCCTGCCTTCTCACGCTCGACCGACTCTCCATGAGACCTGCTCATCGATGGAGATTCAACCGCTGATCCTGATCAATGCGGTCGGCTTGACCCGGAGGTTGTTGCCCCACGCGCCGCGCCTGAAGCAACTGGCCGACAGGGGATGGCTCGTCTCGCTGGAGGAGGTTGTGCCGGCCGTGACCTGCACGGCGCAGGCCAGCATCCTGACCGGCCGTTTGCCCCAGGAACACGGCATCGTCGGCAACGGCTGGTTGTTCCGCGAGACCGGGGAGATCCGTTTCTGGCAGCAGGCGAACGCCCTGATGCAGGCCGAGCCGATCTACGCGACGGCGCGGCGCCGGGCCGCCGAGCTCGGCCGGTCGTTCCGGGCGGCCAAGCTCTTCTGGTGGTTCAACCAGGGAGCCGACGTGGACATCAGCGTGACTCCCAAACCGTACTACGGGGCCGACGGCAACAAGGTCTTCGGCATCACCGGCACGCCCGACGGATTGTGCGACCGCCTCGAGGCAGCGCTGGGCCGCTTTCCCTTTCATACCTTCTGGGGGCCGAGCGCCGGCCTGCCGTGCACGCAATGGATCGCCCGGGCCGCCGCCGAGGTCCTCCGGTCGGAGCGGCCCGACCTGACGCTGGTCTACCTGCCCCACCTCGATTACGATCCTCAGCGGTTCGGTCCATCGGGTTGCGACTTGCCCCGGCTGGTCGGCGAGCTGGACGACGCGTGCGGCCCGATCCTGGATGCCGCCCGGACGATCGGGGCCCGCGTCTGGGTGGTCAGTGAATACGGTCATTGCGATGTGAAACGGCCGATCCTCGTGAACCGCCAGTTGCGCGCGGCGGGCTGGCTGAGTGTGCGTCCGGGACCGTTCGGGGAGACCCTCGACACCTTCGGCAGCCGGGCGATGGCCGTCTGCGATCACCAGGTGGCCCACATCTACGTCGCGCGCGAGGTGGATTGCCGGCCGGTCCGTGAGGTGCTGGCCGCCCTGCCCGGCGTGGGACAGGTCTTTCAAGGCGCGGAGCGCCGCGAGGTCGGCCTGGATCATCCGCGCGCGGGGGACCTGGTGGCCCTGGCCCGGGAGGATTCCTGGTTCGCCTATCCCTACTGGAACGACGATCGCGCGGCCCCGGACTTCGCCCGGACCGTGGACATCCACCGCAAGCCGGGCTACGACCCCTGCGAGCTGTTCTTCGACCCCGGATTGCTCTGGCCCCGGGGTCGAGCGATCGTCCGGCTGGTGCAGAAGCGGCTCGGCTTTCGAACGTTGTTCGACGTGATCCCCCTCGACCCGGCGCTGGTGCGGGGCAGTCACGGCCTGCCGGCGGCACGTCCCGAGGACCGGCCGATCCTCATCGGCGATGGCCCCGCACCCGCACGCGAGACGATCCCGTTGTGCCAGACCCACGATCTGATGCTCCGGATCCTGAGCCCGGAGCGGTCCTCGGCCGGTGCATCCGGCTGACCGCCGGGTCCAACCGGCTTGCCGAAATCCTTCAACCTAGGGCAGAATCAAGCCAGAGCGTACAGGCTTCCCTCTCTCCGCCGGCCCCCCTGGGCTCGAGGGATCGATCATGTCTCGTCTTGCGACCCCGCGGTTTCGGATCACCTGGGCGGTGCTGGCCCTCTGGGTCGTGTCGATGGGCGATCGCGGCACGGCCCGGGGCGGTGTCACCAGCCAGGAAGTCGAGCGCGCCATCCATGATGGAGTTCGCTTCCTCAAGGACCAGCAGCGTGCCGACGGTTCCTGGGCGGAGGTCGAGAACAAGGCCAATACCGGCACCACCAGCCTGGTCACCCTGGCGCTGTTGACCGCTGGCGAGCCCGCCGACTCGCCGACCATTCGCGCGGCCCTGGACTACCTCCGGCATTTCGGCCCCCAGCAGCTCCGCAACACCTACGCCATCGGCTTGCAGACCATGGCGCTGGCCGCCGCCGATCCCGAGCGCGACCGCCTGCGGATCCTGGCCAACGTCGATTGGCTGGAGAATGCCCAGCTCAAGCTGGGCGAGCGGATGACCTGGCCCGGGACCTGGACGTATACCGACGCGAAGTTCCAGCAGGGCGACAACTCGAATACGCAATACGCTCTGCTGGGCCTCAACGCGGCCAGCGAGGTCGGCGTGGCCATCAAACCCGAGGTCTGGGCTCTGTCCCGCCTCTATTTCGAGCGATTCCAGATGCGCGATGGAGGCTGGGGCTACAAGCCCGGTGCCTCCTCCACCGGCAGCATGACCTGCGCGGGGATCTCCAGCCTGATCATCACCGGCTCGAAGCTGCACCAGGGGCAGGAATTCCTCCAGGGTGAGGCGATCCACAATTGCGGCAAGGCCGGGTTCAACCCCTACCTGCTGCGGGGTCTCGACTGGCTGGCCAACCACTTCCAGGTGGGGCAGAACTACGGCCACGGCCAGGTCTGGAAGTTCTACTACCTCTATGCCCTCGAGCGCGCCGGCCGGCTCGCCGGCGTGCGCTTCTTCGGCCCGCACGACTGGTATCGCCTCGGCGCCGAGGAACTGGTCCACGAGCAGAACAAGCTCTCGGACTTCTGGCGCGGCTTCAGCCAGGAGAACGAGCTGATCGCCACGAGCTTCGCCTTGCTCTTCCTGGCCAAGGGGCGGGCGCCGGTGCTGATCAACAAGCTCCGTCATCCCCCGCAGACCGATTGGAACAACGACCCGGATGACATCCGCAACCTGGTCGGGATCGTCTCGCGGGACTGGAAGAACCTGCTGACCTGGCAGATCGTCGACCCATCCCTGGCCACAGTGGCGGACCTGCTCCAGGCCCCGATCCTCTTCTTCAACGGCCATCGCGCGCCGGAGTTCTCCGCCCTCGCCAAGGAGAACCTCCGCCAGTTCGTCGAGCAGGGGGGTGTGATCTTCGCCGACGCCTGCTGCGGCGACCCGGAGTTCGACCGGGGCTTTCGCCAGCTCATGAAAGAGCTTTTCCCCCAGGTACCACTCCGACCCCTCTCCGAAAGTCATCCGGTCTGGCGGGCCAGGCATGTGCTCTCGCCGGAGATCCACCCGCTTTGGGGGATCGAGCATGGCTGTCGCACCGTGGTGATCTACTCGCCGCTGGACCTCTCCTGCTACTGGAACCAGGCCGAGCACAGCCCGGCCAACCCCGCCGTGATCAAGGCGATCAAGGTCGCCCAGAACGTGATCGACTACGCCACCGGCCGCGAGATGCCCGCCGACAAGCTGGTCGTCCGGGAAGTGCACGCGCTGGGTGCCGAACCACCCCGGCGCGGCACGCTGCGGATCGGCAAGCTCAAGCATGCCGGTGACTGGAACATCGCGCCGCAGGCCATCCCCAACCTCATGGACGCGCTGCGCAAGCCCCCGTTCAGCTTCGACGTCGGCCCCCAGAAGGACCTGTTCCCGCGCGACCCCAGCCTGATCTACTACCCGTTGATCTACATCCACGGCCGGGGCGCCCTGTCCTTCCCCAGGGAGGACCTCGAGGCGCTGCGGCGGCATCTCGACCTGGGGGGCGGGACCCTGTTCGCCGACGCGGCCTGCGGCAGCTCGGCCTTCGACGCGACCTTCCGCCGCTTCGTCGCCGAGCTCTTGCCCAGCAACCCGATGGTGCCGATCCCGCGGGACGATGAGCTCTATACGAAAGTAGCCCGCGAGGTGGGCATCAACCTGAAGGATTGCCAGTACACCAAGGCGGCCGGCGGGCACAAAGACTTGCCCCACCTGGAGGGGGTCAAGATCAACGGTCACTGGTCCATCATCTATTCGAAGTACGACATCGGCTGCGCGCTGGAGCGGCACACCGGCATCGAGTGCAAGGGTTACACCTACGAGAGCGCCCTGAAGATCGCCGGCACCATCGTCATCTACTCGACGCTCCCCTGAGCCACGAGCGACTCGACCACGCGACCGACCGGCCGAAACGGCTCTTGAAATGCCGCCGCCAATGCGGATAATAAAACTTTTCCCCGGAATTCGACGCAACCAGACCGGATTGGGAGTGTGGGTTCGTGGCTGTACCAAAACGGCGTAAGTCACCATCAGCACAAGGGATGCGGAGGAGCCACGACTTCCTGGTCGCTCCCGCATTGAATATCTGCCCCCAGTGCAAACTGGCCGTGCCGCCGCACAAGGTGTGCCACCTCGTCGAAGAATGCGGCAATATCCAGCGGAGCAAGACGCATAATCCGCTGTCCAAGAAGGACAAGGAGAAGCCCAAGCCCAAGCGGTCCTGAGGCGACGGCCGGCCGGGGCGGCGATGGGTCTCGAGATTCGGAAACCAGGAGGCGGTGCGATGGGCCGCGAATGTCCCGTCAGTGGCAAGAAGACCTCGTTCGGCAACCATAAGACCGAGCGCGGCAAAGCGAAATACCTCGGCGGCGTGGGCAAGAAAACCACCGGCGTGAGCCGCCGGACGTTCAAGCCCAACCTCCAGTGGATTCACATCTGGCTGCCCAACGGGACGACGCGCTACGTCCGCGTGGCGACGTCGGTGATCCGCAACGGCCAGTTGACCCTGGAGGTCGACGGCAAGATGCAGACCTTCCCGCTGATCAAGGCGGCCAAGGGGAGTGCCGCCGCCCGCCAGCGGCTCAAGAACCTTTACCCCATCTGAGAGCCAATCCCAGGAGGATTGTCGGGTGGGAGATCCCCGCCGATCCGCCATTTCGCACCACGCGGCGTTGCGTTGAAGCCGTGAGATACCACTTGATTGAACTCTTCTCCCGGTCGATCAACCCGCGTGGACTTCTCGCACCATCGCGGCCTGAGCGTGGTCGGGCCTCAACAGCCCAGAGGACGGACGAGGACAGGCCTTCGGCCCATGGCTTCTGGTGCTTGACCCAGCGCCGGAATCCAAGAATCTACAGACCACCCAGGCCATGCATGATGGTGTGCATGGGCTCTTCGTGTCGCGGACGGCGCTTAACGTAAATGTTTGTAAAAAAGGGGGGGGGCAACTTGACAGCAAGAGCAGGCGCAGATTACAACATCCATCAGTCCTACAAAATCTTCCTGATCCGACTGTAATCAACGTGTGACGTGGGCGGTCTTGCGAGGAGGCCCCCATGAGACATCTTTCTGATTCTCCATCGCTTGGCCTTCTTCCGCCGGGCAACGGCGCTCGCCGTGGGTTTACCCTGATCGAGTTGCTGGTCGTCCTCGGCATCATCGGGCTCTTGGCCGGCCTGCTGATCCCGGCCGTACAGGCGGCGCGCGAAGCCGCGCGGCGCGCGCAGTGCGTCTCCAACCTGCGCCAGATCGGGATCGCCATGAACGGGTACGCAGCCGACAACGGGATGTTTCCGCCCGGGTACCTCGTGTGGTCGGGACCCGCGAATATCACGTCGCCAAACTACTTGTCGGCGTTTGTTCGCCTCTTGCCCTACCTGGACCAAGGCCCGCTCTACGCGTCGATCAACATGGACCTTCACTTCGAAACCGGCGATCGTCCGGTAGTCGAAAACCACACGGCGAGGGTCACTCGCCCCGCCGTCTTCCTTTGCCCGAGCGACGGCGAGCCGAACCATCGGAACTCCTACCGCTTGAATTGTGGGCGGGTTGAACTCAACAATCCCCTGGGACCGCTCGACGGCCCATTTGCCGTTGGGTTTCTGCCCAGGCCGGCGGCGATCACCGACGGGTTGTCGGGCACGGCGTTCGTGAGCGAGCGTCTCGGTGGCAGTCACCAGAGCGCTGACCAACCCGATGCTTCACGGGACTGGCGCGTGCCTGTTGACTATCCCATGGCGGTGCTTCCGCCTCCCGAGGCCTACATCCAGTATTGTTTGACCGCGCCGATCCTGGGATGGAAAGTCGACGAAGGACGGTACTGGTATTACTCTGGGGCGGATTACACTCTCTACAACCACAACGGCGCCCCGAATGACCCACGACCGACGTGCGGCATCGACGCCTATGGCCTCATGCCTCCACGTTCGCTCCACCCTGCCCTGGTGAACGTCCTCTTCGGGGACGGGCGCGTGGAGTCCATTCGTAACGCGATCGGCCGGCAGGTTTGGATTGCTCTCGGCAGCGTGAACGGTGGTGATTGAACCACTCGCCGGTAACGCTGAGAGGTCGGCCTTGCTTCATCTGGTCATCGTCCCACTGACATCCTCCGAAGGAGTCTCCCGTGAACGCCAATCGCGTGCTCTCGACCACTGTTCTCCTCGCCCTCGTCACACTCTGGATCTACAGGGAGGCGATCGGACAGTGTAATGGTACAAACAACGGATGTGTCGACAGCGTCGCCGTTCCGTGCTCAGACGGAACAGGTATTTGCGCCAGAATTACCGGACCGGTCCCGGGCGGTATTTCTAACTGTAGTACTGAGGGTAATCCACCGGCTGCGTATTACACATATCAGCCGCCGAGCTCTTGGACGGACTGTGTTCAAAACTCGAACTTTGGGCCGTGCACTAGAGTTGGCATGGCCTGCGGGACTGTTTGGTTGTTCGAAGACTGGGATAGCTGTCAAGGTGACATCCCTTGTGGCGTGAATCAGACCTCTGCATGTACGAACAGCAGCTTTACCAATTGTAATTGAGCTTTAGTTGTGATGTCCAAACCTAACGACGCACCTCAGCCTTGTGGTGCAACGAGTGTACAGCACTACCTGAACAACATTTGCGGCACCATCAGACTTCCAGGCCAGCCATGTGGGGGAAATATACTCATGGGTCTCCCGATGGCGGCGGCTCACGCGCAAATCACGAATCCAAGACCGACTCGATCGACGCTATCCACGTACGTGGAAGCGACAAGCGATACGATCAATCGACAGGTCTGGATTGCTCTCGACCGCCGGAACAGTGTTCCTTTTGGCCCGACCGGCAATCTTACCGGGTCCCACTTGCTCTGGGGTTAGGTCCTCACTCTGTGCACCTCGATAGGAGACTTTTATGAGCGTCAATCGCGTGCTATCAGCCGCCTTTTTGCTCGTTCTGTCCGCGCTCTGGTTCTTCAGAGGCGCGTTCGCTGACCTCTGTCCTGGCATGAACAACGGGTGTGTCGACAGCGTCGCCGTTCCATGCTCCGCGGGAGCGGGTTGGTGCGCCGTAGTCGACTGCTCAGCAATCCCAGGGGGCGTCTGTAAATGCTCCGATGGAACAACTGCCCTGTACTATACGTACGAGCCGCCCAATAGTTGGACGGACTGTGTTTCTGACAACGATTTCGGACCGTGCAGCCGAGTATCGATGGGTTGCGCGATTGTATGGTTGGCCAAAGTAGCCGATGATTGTGGAACTGACAGCTACTGTGGCATGAATCAGACTTCCGGATGCACGAACAGTAGCTTCACCAGTTGTCATTGAGTCGTAGCACGGGGTGTCCGAGCGCCTCGCTGTCCCACTTTCGTGGTACGACTTGTGTGCGGCACTGCAAAACTAGCTATACCGCGTCATCGAGAGTTCCGATTCGGTCATACCGAGGAAGTTCAACCAATGAGTCTTCTCCTGATAGCGATGGCTCTGGGGCAAACCAATCCAGGCCCTCTTGACGCGTTTCGCGCGAATCTCGCCGCCACCCGCGTGAAAGTCCGTTTCGAATGCTTGTTCTATGATCGAATTGATTACTCAAGTATTTCCCGGCAGCTAGAGCAGTTCTCCCCGGGACCCGGCCCCGCGAGCGAACCGTCGTATATCGCCCAAGGTCGTTGGGACTTCGACGGCTCCTGCGAGCATTATGTCATCCGAATTACTGGCGGATCGAAACACGATCCGAACGGACGCACTGGCCCTCTTCCCGCCTTTGAATTGATCTGGGATGATAATACGTATGCTTATCATTATTTGATGCCTGGGGAATCCGCTCTGCATCTGGAAACCAAGATCGTACGGCCGCCGTTGTTCGCCCTCGGCCCCTTCACGTGGAAGCGTCGGTACCGTTTCGATCGAGAACATGATGCGGAGCACTCTAATGCCGAAGTCGAGCACAAGATCGGAGAACGTGGAGGTCGAAGGCTGGAAATCGAGATCTATAGAATGAAGAGGGAAGGGTCTCAGCTCCGGAAGGAGGTCGCGTACGATCCGGAAATCGGTTACATCCCGCGTTACTTGAGGACGATCAGCTTCGGAATGGAGAAAGGCCGGGGCCCGGCGAGTGTCTTAGAGCTCTACGTGACCGACGCCCAACTCAGCGGTACAGGGGGATTCGTCCCTACCAAATGGTATCTTGTCGCGTATCATGTATCGGACTTCGCGTCCAAATACCCTGGCTACAACGATGAGACCCGGCTGACTCCGTCCGACACGCCACAACTGACTCATTTAAGAGTCCTGAAGATGGAGGGCCAAGAGGGACCTGTGAAACTGGATGAAATGGAAGGTGTTAAGCAGATCATGGCCCCTGGGGGTGGCTTTGGAAGTAAGGATGGTCTTCCCCCAATGAGCGTCAGCGAACTGAAGAGATTGCTGGGGAAGAAGTCGATCTCCTCGAATAAACCAGCGCTTTCCAATATCGATTATGCCGAACTCCACGAGTTCGATCGGCCGAAGGCCCGGACGCCGTGGCTCTCTTACATCCTTGGCGGTCTCGTGGTCATCGCCTCTCTCTGGTGCCTGCGGGCCTGGAGAGGCGGCAGAGCAGCCCTCGTCGTGTTTTGGGCACTCGCGATCACGGGCTGTGCGCAACCAGCGATCCCTCGCGTGACGGCAGCCTTTTCTCCATCCTGCCTGATCTATGACGCGGCGCAGCCATCGTTGCAAATCGGCCTGGTCGTGAATAATGCGGGGAACCGGCCGCTCAGGATCTTCAGTGTGGACGCCGGATGCTCCTGCCGGCAAGTCGAGAAGGCGCAACTCCCCGCGTCGCTTCGTCCTGGCGAGAAGCTCGAGCTCTCCATGAGCCTGAGCGGGCAGCTACCCTATAACCTTCATCCCTATATCCTCACATTTCATACCGATCTCGGTCAACTCGCCACTCAAGCCACACTCTTGGCGCTTCCGGATCACCGTCTCAGCCCGCAATCGGTGACCATGCAGGGCCTGTATGAGGGCACAACGGAGACCGAGGATTCGTTCGAGGTGATCCATCGCGCGATCTACGACCCGTCCGCATCCCGGCCGGGAACGGAGTTGAATTTCCCCCCCGAGTTCATCGCACAGAAGACCGCGACGCACACCGGACGCGTCGCGGACGCACCGGACTACGCGTTCGAGGATACGACCTACCGATTGACGCTCAACGACCGAACCCTTGGTCTGCACCGCGCGGACATCCTCCTGCGAGGAGCAGACGGCCGCAGGATCATCACGACACCGATCGTTTGGCAACGGTTGCCGTTCCTCTCCTCGACCCCGTCACGAGTGGCCTTGGCCACGCAGCCGGTGCGGACGTTCCTGCGGTGTCCCGATGAGGATGTGGAACTGGTACGCGTCTTATCGGCGCCGAAGGGAGTCAAGGCAGTCCTCGGCTCGCCGCGCGAGGTTGTGATCTCGCCCGGCGAGAACGCCCCCGAGGTCATCGATGGGGTCGTTGAAGTCGAAACGACCGCGAAGGGGCGTTCTCCATTGCGGATCGCCGTCGTCCGCTACGCGCCCCTGGCCTCCCGACGTTAGAATCGCGTTTCCGCCAGCGCCTCGACCGGGGATTCCGCTCGTACGCAGCTCGGGGCGCGCCTTGGGAGGTTCTCCAGCGGTGACGCCGCCCCGACGCCGGATCGACGCGATGAGTGGGCTGATGAGTGCGATCACTCTTGCGGCGTTGATTGGGGCGGTCTGGATGCGCTTTGGCCCGTCGCCGCGCGAATCGCAGATGGTGGCCGTGGGGAGTACGGCCCCTCCGCTGCGGTTGCTCGACGTCGCGACGTCGGATCCGCTGGTCCTGGTCGGGTTGCAGGGGAAGGTGGTCTGGGTCGTCTTCTGGTCGGCCGAGGCGGCGTCGGGCCGTTCCTGCCTGGTGGAGCTGGCCTCGGCCGTGAAGCGGCTTCAGGCGCACCGGCGGTTCGCCGTGGTCACCGCCGCGGTCGAGGCGGGCGACCCCGAACGCGTGCGCGCGACGGTCGCGGCCATGGGCGTGAACTTGCCGGTCTACCTGGCCGGTGCCGCGACCCGGCGGCAGTTCGGCGCCGAGAGGGCCGATCCGCCCCTGCACGTGCTGATCGATGCGGACGGTCGGATCCTGGCGCTGGCCCGCGGCGCCGGCAGGCCGACCCTGGAGCGGATCGCCGCACAGGCCGGCCGCCGGCTCGAGGAGCTTGACCCGATGGGTGCGACCCGATTCGCCGC
>JAJPJC010000295.1 GCA_021324445.1 Isosphaeraceae bacterium | reverse complement strand
GCGGGGCTGCTGGGAAGAGAGGGGGGGCTCGGCTCTCCGCGGTCGACCAGGGGCTGTCGCCCCTGGCTCTTGACCGCCGCCCCTCCGGTGCTTTGGGAACAGACTCTGAGCGAGTTCCGCACGAACAGCTCCTACGTGGAGCGCGTGGTCGAGGCACTCTACGACTACCTTCTGAGGATCGATGAGCTGTGCGGTACGGGGCGGCTCTACCTCCCCTGAAACCAGCCTGGGCTCTCACCCACGTCCCGGTGTCCGGTCGAGGGGCATCAGATGGTTCGCTCGCCAGATCTCGCCACGGAAGGGCTCGTCGAGCAGGTAGCGAAGCGCGATGAGTCACGACTCGCCGAGCGGCCAGCCCTGAGTCATTCTCTCGGCCACTCGCCGGCGGATCCGGACTACCGCCGGGCTGGGATGGGATGCCGCCTCCTGGCGATCCAGATCGGCCCGGTATTCCGCGACGTAGGCATCCACCTCGGCCGGATGGGCCTCGCGAAACGCGATCAAGCTCCGGACCAAATCTGGCTCGAGCGTGGGGAATTCGTGGTGGATCTGGTCCGGGGTGCATCCGCGCTGGTAGCGGTCGATCACCGACTCGAGACCGATCCGGTGGCCCGTCAGGACGATCTCCCCGTTGGGCCATCGGGTCAGGAAGTTGGGAAGATCCATCGACGTTCTCCGCTCTCGAGCGCCCCCGACCGAAGGGCATTATAAGACGGCGAAGCTGCCCCCGCCAGGGTTCCGGCGCGCAGCGGCCCCGGACTGGCTCGAACAGGGATCGGTCCGTTCCAGGAGGCACGATGGAGGATGCCTCAAGCCTTCCCGCGAGGACGGCGACATCGCCACACCCCAAGAACCGCCAACGTGAAGAGCACGGCCACAGCGGTCGACGGTTCCGGAACGACACTCGTTGTTGGGGTTACGGTGATCGAGACATCGCCGCTCGCGCTGGGGAAGCTGCTGACCGTTGTTGACACCGCTCCGTTGATGTTGAAGTTGAAGAAGGTGCCGGCTGCGGTGTCGGTGGTGGGGATGGACGTATCCCCCGGCGGGGGTGGAGGGTTTGAGATAAAGTTGTAACCGTTGGTGGTCTCGTAATGGGAAAGGATCGCCATGGAGAAGTTATCCGGCGTGCCGCCCGAGGGTGGCGCAATGAGAGTGGAGTTCATGGTGAATGTGAGCGCCGTGCCTGGCGTGAACTGCTGGTTGAAGTCGCTGAAAAAACTGGCGCTGTCGTTGAAGCTGACGCTGGTTCCGAGATTGCCGCTCGCTCCTCCCGTGAGGAACGCGGATCCCGGACCGGCGTTCCCGCTGCTGCCGAAGGAGAAGTTGCTGAGCGTGACCGTGTTCCCGTTGCTGCCGACCAGTTCGAAGTCGAGTGCGAAGGGGCCGGTGTAGTCCGCGGCCAACCGCGATGTGTCGAGACTCACGGTCCAGCTCAAGTCGGCACGGGCTGACTGTCCGAAGAGGATCAGGACCAGTCCCAGCAAACCAATCCAAGGGATCCGGCGCAACAGGTTCATGAACGGCCTCCTTTCGAGCCGTCTCAGACTCGCTTCAGGATCTTGGGCTCAATCTTGGGTCGGTATCGGCCCCGCCAGAAACTCGAACGTGTACCTGATCGCGGCGAGCGTCGGATCGTTGAAGACGACGGTGATGCTCACGCTCTGGCCGACGCCCAATGAGCCGCTACTCAGGATGGTGATGTAGGGGCTGCCCTGGTACGTGCCCGACTGGTTGACGAGGGTGGCGTTCTTCAGGTTCAGGAAAACCAGCTCGATCGGGCCGCTGATGGCCGACCCGCTGATGTTGGCAATCGTCAAGGTCTGCGTGAATTGGCGCGTGGTGCGGTTGTAGACGAAGCCCCCGAACGTCACCGAGAGATCGCTGGTCACGTCGACGGTGGCCGTGTTGACGGTGGCGGGCGCCGAGAATTGCGAGGTATTCCCATTGGGGTCGGTCGCGGTGGCCGTGATGTTCAGGCCGGCAGCCACGGATGAAGGCGGCGTGAAGCTGAAGGTCGCGTTGCCGCTGCCGTCGGTCGTGACTGAGAGGGAGCCGAGGTACGTCGCGCCTTGGCTCGTCCCGGCCGGGTTGGAGAAGAACTGGACGAGGAACGCCGTGTTGGCCACGGCCTGGAGCGAGCCCGTGATCGTGGCCTGGCCCGTCGCCGGGTTGAACGTTGCCGCAGTCAGGCTCGGGGCGGGCTGGTTGTTGTTGCCCGCGCCGTACAGCAGGATGCCCCCACTGGGGTTGTCGTGGATCGAATTGCTCAAGATGGGATCATCCCTCGATCGAAGGTGGGAACTCGCTCCTCGGTGCCGATCTTCGTCGTCTGCTCTGAGACCTTCCGAAACTCTCCGAACCGGGGACACTTTTTTTGATGATTTTTTGCAACTGGGGGATCATTCAAGCGACTGTCCTGCTGCGGGAGGCCCCGCGTGCCAGCCGCCGCCTGCCGAATGGATGACGGCATGGCCGGCAGTCGCCGCGATCGCCCTGCGCTACCCCGGCCGGCCCGAGGCGGGTAGAATGTGAAGATGTGACCCGCCGGCAATCCGGCGCATATTGGAGGAGAGGATGACCTTACGGCGAGCCGATTCCTGATTCCCGAAGGGCCGGAAGGGTGCGTTCCCCGCGGCTCCGCCGTCCAGGCAGAGCGAAGGCTCATGAAGACCTTGGTTGAGGCGAAACACGATGAGATCCAGGAACTGTGCCGGCGCTACCGGGTCCGGCGACTCGAGCTCTTCGGCTCGGCGGTCAGCGACCGGTTCGATCCCCAGACGAGCGACCTGGACTTCCTCGTCGAGTTTGACGTGGTCCCGCCGACGGAACATGCGAGGGATTATTTCGGATTGCTCTTCGCGCTGACGGACCTGTTCGGCCGGGACGGCGACCTGGTGGAAACGGGCGCGATCCGCAACCCGTACTTCCTCCGAGCCATCGCCAAGGATCGGGTGTTTGTCTATGCAGCTTGAATCGCTCAAGGATCTGTACGATATGCAGCAGGCGTGTCGACTGCTGACCACTGCTCACCGGGTTGGTCGCGCTCTATCCTGGCCTGGCCGAGGCGGGTAGACTGGACGATGTGTCCCGCTGGCTTCCCGGCGCTCAGGAGGTTGATGCCATGTCCGTCTCAGTCCCCCGGGCCGAGCCCCTCACACCCGCCGAATCTGATGATGGGACCCCCTTGATCCCGCCGCTCCAGGAGGGCGACCGCCTGAGCCGCGACGAGTTTGAACGGCGTTACGATGCGATGCCGCATCTCAAGAAAGCCGAGCTTATTGAAGGAGTCGTTCACGTGCCCTCACCGGTCAGGCAGCGACGCCACTCCGCACCGCACTCGAGTCTGGTCGGTTGGCTCTTCCTCTATCGAGCGAGGACGCCCGGAGTCGAGCTCGGTGACAACCCCAGCGTTCGCCTCGACTTGGGCAACATGCCCCAACCCGATGCCGTACTTTTTGTCCAGCCCGAGTATCGGGGCCAGGTCAAAATCGATGCGGACGACTACATCAACGGAGCGCCCGATCTCGTCGCCGAAATCTCCGCCAGTAGCGAGAGTTATGACCTGCACGCCAAACTCCAGGCTTACCAACGCAACGGTATCCGCGAGTACATCGTCTGGCGTGTCCTCAAGGGCCAAGTCGACTGGTTCGTGCTGCACGAAGGAGGGTACCAACGGCTCGAACTGGCCGAAGATGGAACCCTGCGCAGCACGGTGTTTCCCGGCCTCTGGCTCGACCCGACCGCACTGATGCGCGACGATTTCGACACGCTGCTGGGCGTGCTCCAGCGGGGCTTGGACTCCCCGGAGCACGCCGACTTCGTCGCCCGCCTGCGGCAAGCTCGAGCCGACCTGGCGGGTTGAGCGGCGATCGGACAGTGATGATCCCTTCGGAGAAGTGGCCAGTGGTCAATAAAGATCAAAACAAGACCATCCTTCTCTCCTGCGGGGGCTCCGAGATCCACCCCGGACCTGACCAGAGTCATTGCGAGACCGCGGGATCTTGTGTAACTTCTGTTCAATAAGCCGGTCTGCTGACTGGTGATTGGTTAGCGCGCCGTCCGAGAGTCACCTCCCACCCAAGGAGTCGACGCGATGGCTCGACTCACCCTCCTGATCGTCCTGCCCGTGTTGGGCCTGGCCCCTGCTGACGAGTCGCGGGAGACCTTTTTCGAGCTGAATGTCCGGCCGGTGCTGACCACCGAATGCCTGCCCTGCCACGGAGGCAAGAAGACCAGCAGCGGCCTGAAGGTTGACTCGCGTGAGGCCCTCCTCAAAGGAGGCGATCGCGGGCCTGCGATCGCCCCCGGCGCCCCGGACAAAAGCCTCCTCATCCAGGCGATCCGCCAGACCCACGACGAGGTCAAGATGCCGCCCGCGCCCAAGCGGCGGCTGCCCGATGAGGTCGTCTCCGCCTTTGCCCAGTGGGTCGCGGATGGGGCCGTCTGGCCGGCGGGCAAGGCTCGGCCGTCGGGACCGCAAACCGCATCGTCACCGCGGCACTGGGCGTTCGCACGGGTCAAGGTCGTGGATCCTCCGCCCGACCCGACCGGCTGGTCGAAGGTCCCAATCGACCGGTTCGTCGCCGCCAAACATCGGGCGGCCGGCCTGAGGCCCGTCGACCGCGCAGACCGGCGCACGCTCCTCCGCCGCGTCACGTTCGACCTGGTCGGGCTGCCCCCGACGCCCGAGGAGATCGCGGATTTCCTCGCCGATGCGTCTCCCGGCGCGTTCGCCAAGGTCGTCGATCGCCTGCTCGCCTCGCCGC
>JAJPJC010000217.1 GCA_021324445.1 Isosphaeraceae bacterium | reverse complement strand
GTCTAACCGTTGTAGGGTGGGTGAAACCCACCACCGGAAGGCCTTGGCGGGCTTGAAGATCGGTGGGTTTCACCCACCCTACAACATCGACTTCCCCACGCTTCCGGAACAGACTCTAAGTGACGGCTCGGGCGATGTCGGTTCCATCCTCGCGGCGGGAAGTAGGTCAGGCTTGAGCCTGACAGGAAACCCGATCCTGTCAGGCTCAAGCCTGACCTACATGAGTCTAGGCAGGTGATCGATCCGGCTCAAGGGCCTGGCGGACCGCCCGGAGCATCCGGTCCACGTTCTCGGTGATGGGCCCGGGGAGGGTCACGCCCGCGGCGGCGCGATGCCCCCCGCCACCGAACTGCCCGGCCAGCTTCGCGCAGTCCAGGCCGCCGCGGGCGCGGAGCGAACACTTCACGCCCCCGCGCACTTGCTCGATGAAGAGCAAACCGACCTCGACACCGCGGAGGCTCACCGTGAAATCGACCAGGTCCTCCGAGTCCTGCGGGATCGCGCCGGTCCGCGTCAGATCGTCGCGCGTGATCGTGGCGTAGGCCACCCGCCCGCCCAGGTCGGTCCGCATCCCGCGGAGCGTCTCGCCCATCAGCTTCAGCCGGCCCATCGTATTGCGCTCGAAGAGCTGGCGGTAGATCTCATCGATCGCGGCGCCCGCCTCGATCAGCTCGGCGACGGCGCGGAGCGTGCCCGCGGCGGTGTTCGAATGCCGGAACCAGCCGGTGTCCATGGCGATGGCCGTCAGCAAGCCGGTGGCCACTTCCGGCGTGAGCTGACCCTTCAGGGCGCGGACCGCGCCCAGGACGAGGATCCCGGTCGCCTCGGCGGTCGTCTCCTTCAAGAAGATGGCCCCGAGGTCGTCCTCGCTGACGTGATGATCGATGACGACCTTCGGCCCGGGAAACCCCCGGATATAGCCGGCCATGTCGCCGAGCTGGTTCCACGCCGACAAGTCGAGGATGATCACGACCTCGCGGTCGGACAATCCTTCTGGCCCGACAGCCGTGCCAAAGTGCTCGAAGAGGGTGCGGTCTGGATCCAGGAAGTCGTAGCGCGGCGGGGTCGGACTGACGTTGACCACGCGCACGTCCTTCCCCTTCTGCCGGAGCAGGCCCGCCAGGCCGACTTCCGAGCCGAGGGCATCGCCGTCGGGCCGGATGTGTGTCGTGACCAGGAAGCGGTCGTGGGTCTCGATCAGGTCGGCCAGCGGCGTCCAGTCGATGCTCATGCCCAGCCCTGCGGTGGAAGATCACCAAGAATCCACGCGAATGGTCCGACTCAGGGTCCGTGGCTTACGACCCGGTCTTGACTGGCGCCATCTCGATCCGCATTCCCAGCGCATCGGCGTACCGGGACAGGACCAGCAGCGTCGGTTCGACCCACTTCCCTCGTTCCAGGCGGCCGAGCAGTGCTTGATCCAGCCCGGCACGACGGGCCACCTCGTCGAGCGTCCAACCCAGGCGTTCCCGCTCCCGCTTCAAAGCGACGGTCGACCTCACATGGGCCAGGTACAGGTCCTGCGGGAAGGGGCCGTCCCACTCGCCGGAGGCGATCAAGTCATCCAGGCTCGGGCGCTCGGCCGGGAACCGCTCCCGCTCGGCCCGCGGCGCAGCCTGGTCCTCGGGGGTCCGCTCGATCTTGCGGTGCAGACGATGGACGCTCATGGTGGATCACCGTCCGGATTGTCCTCAAAATTCCAGAGCAAGATGATGTCGATCATCGCCGGCTCCTTCCACGTCATATTCTAACTGAGACGAAGGAGTGCGCCGAGTCGTCCCAGGGAGAGGAGGGGTGCGAACGAAATAGATCCTCGGAACGGGGAAAGTGTGGGCCAGCCGCCCTCGGCTGGTCAGTGGCAGCCGAGGGCGGCTGCCCCACATTCCCGATCGCGAGGTTCCGTAGAGATTGGTTGACGGTCGGCGTTTCAGGTCGTGTAAGCGTCGACCCGGAAGCGGTCCAGATGATCGCGAATCCAGGTGATGGTCTCGTCCAGCCCGCGTTCGAGCGAGTATTGCGGCTGCCATCCCCAGAGGCGCCGGGCCAGGGACGTCCCGGCGACCAGGCGCTCGACCTCGCTGGCGGCCGGGCGCACCCGCTGGTCGTCGGTCTGGACCCGCAGCGGCCGGTCCAGGCGACGGCCGATCACCTCGACCAGCTCGCCGATCGAGAGGTCCTCGCCCCGGCCGATGTTGACCGCCTGGCCCAGGGCCGCCTCGCAATCGGCGATCGCCAGGAAGCCCTGTACCGTGTCCGCGACGTAGGTCAGGTCGCGGCGCGGGTCCAGGCGGCCCAGCTTGACCACCGGCCGCGTCAAGGCCTGGCTGATGATCGTCGGGACGATGGCACGCGCCGACTGCCGCGGCCCGAACGTGTTGAACGGCCGCAGGATCGTCACGGGCAGACCAAACGCCCGATGATAGCTCTCGCCCAGGGCATCGGCGGCGATCTTCGTCGCCGCGTAGGGCGACTGCCCCTGGAGCGGATGCCCTTCGTCGATCGGGACCGACCGCGCCGTCCCATAGACCTCTGACGTCGAGGTGAGGATCACCCGCTCGATCGCCGGCTCGGCCCGGCAGGCATCCAGCACGTGGGCGGTCCCCAGCACGTTGGTTTGAACCACGTCGTAGGGGTTGTGATAGGAATAGGGGATCGCGATCAAGGCCCCGAGGTGAAAGACCCAAGCGCGCCCCTCGACCGCCTTGCGGACCGCGGTCGGATCCTTCAGGTCGCCGCGCACGACCTCCAGCTCCGCTTGGACCTCGGCCGGTAAGTCGCTGAGATGCCCGCGATCGTCGCGCCCATTGTAGCGCACCAGGGCCCGGACGCGATGCCCCTCACGCACCAGCCGCTCGGTCAGGTGGCTGCCAATGAACCCCCCCGCCCCGGTGACCAGGACCGTCTTGCCCATCGGGACGCCGCTCCTTCCCGTCCGACCTGGACAGGTTCTACCGCCTGATCCGCCTCACCGGGCCGAGATCCGATCGCAGCCTGGCCGCAAGCCAGGACGATGGGGAATTCCGAATCCCGATTCCCGATTCCCGAGCCAGATCCGGATTCCAGATCGCCAGGACCACCCCATTCGTGGCATCCGGAGGCCGGAACTCCCAAGACTCGCCCCTCGCACACAGGAAACACGCGGAAGAATCTACGTCCTTCGCCGGGCTCCCGCCACACCGAAAACCGACCACCACGCCACCTGTCCAGCCAGGAATCTCCGATTGTTTTACTCATACTCACTCAAACCCTCAAGCCGCCCAGATGGCCCAGTCGATAGTTCTTAGTGAGAGCGGGGCACTGGGCCTTCCTGATTGGGTCTTCTTGATGAAGCAGCCATGCCTGGGAAGGATTGCTCCTTGACGAACCGCAACACGAACGAGCGGGGAGAACGAGCGATGATTTCGCGACTGGTCTTGGTCGGGATGGTCGCCGGGTTAGGCGTCACGCTGCCGAGCTGGCCGGAGTGCGAAAGCTGGTGCCAGTCGGCGCAGGAGTGGGCCAGCGCCCGGCTCGCCGACTGGGACACGTGGAGACCGCGGGAGGCCGATTCGTCGCGCCAGGCCAAGACCCCCATCCCGGCGGAGCGGGAGGTTCGCCCCGTGCCGGTCGCCACCGCCGTGGCGCGTCCAGGCGATTCGAAGACCGGGCCGACGCGGGCTCCGTCGCCTGCCATCGAGGCGGCGAGCGACCCGACGCCCGGCCCTCAGGCCATCGCCGCCCATCCGACTGCCGTCGCCGACGACCCCGTTGCCGACGTCGCCCTGGAGCTGAACCGCTGGGCCGAGGGTTTGGACATCCAACCGTCCACGATCGTCAGCAGGTCATCATCATTCGTTCGGGTGCCTGTGGCGGCGCGGGGCTTGGCCGCCTGGGAGGACGTGATCGCCTCGTGCCGGACCGCGGAGGCTTCAGGCGTGGCCGAGACGATCGCGGACCTCTTCGAGGAGAATCCGGATGGGTATGAACCGTCCGACGAGGGACTGGCCTCGAGTGTCGCGGTCGAACCGACGGTCCGCGCGGTTCAACCGAAGTGCGACCCGATCGAGCCGCCGTCGTCCTGGGACCGCGCCGAAGGGATTGCTGAGGAATTGAACCGATTCGCCGAAGGGATCGGGATTGGGATTGGTCCCGAAGCGACCTCGAATCCGATCGCGAGGTCGCCGCAAGGCGAGCCGATCGCCACGATGCCCCCCGAATCGGGAATCGCCGACGAACTGAACCGCGCGTCGGAAGGCCTGGATCTGACCCTCCCTGGACGCGGGGATCTCCAGCACCCTGCTCCCCAACTCCTCACCAGCGAAGACGCTTCGGGAGCAGCTCCCGCATCGTCATCCCGGCCCGGCGTCCAGGCCCGGCAGACCAATCCGGACCTCCCGGCTGACCGGTTCCCAGCCGGCGGGGAACCCACGGTCCACCGCGCGCCGGCTCACTCGGGGCTGGACCAGGCCATCCGGCTGACTCGCGACGCCGCTTTTGCTTGGATGGATGTTCTCAAGGGCCCCACCGGCGTGACGATGACGTTGCGGTAGGGTCGTGCTCGGTCATCCTTCGATTTTGAGGGCCTGGAGTCCCGGTTTGCGGGGACGAGGACCGGTTGAGGCTGGGACTCCAGGCGGACCCCCCTGAGGGACAGAGCCGTGGATGCTCTTCGATCCCTATGGCTGGAACGGGGTGAGGAGGATCACGGACTCATCGCTGTCGACCTCGCCGGCGCCCGGGTCGAGCTCGATGACGGCTCTGCGGTAGCCCAGCGCGATCGCAACCTTGAGCACATCGCCGTGGGTGGGAAAGGCCTTGCCGGAGAGTTCCTTGAAGCGCTGCATGGCGTTCATGAACTCCATCTCGTCGTCGGTGTATTGTTTCTCGAAGGTGGTGGGATCGATCCGGCGGCGGCGTTCTTTCTTGCGGCGGCGCTCGAGACCGTCGGCGGCCGCCGGGCTGGCCGGCTCGGCCGCGGCAGGTCGGGGTCGCCGCCGGCGCTCCGCCCCGGTGCGGCGGTCGTGGAACAAGGAATCGCCGGGATACGAGGAAAAATCGAATTCCGGCGGCGGGGAATTCGTCTGATCATGGTCGTCGGTCATGAGTCGGATCTCGAAATCGCCTTGCGGGGTCGTCCCGGATGCCAGGTGATCGACCCGACCCCCTGGGGTCGTCTCGCCGTCCGGGCCGATCGAGGGCCGCGTCCCCGAGGGGCGCGGGTCGGTCGGACCGGGAGTCGCGGTCGGGCGGCCAGGCCCAGAACCCCCACCTTCGCTTGAAAGAATGTGTAGAATACGGGACATCTCCTGTCAAAAGCGGATTGTCCCCGGGCGGCTCGGGGCCCTGGCTTCGTCTCCGGTTGGCGGCTCGAGCCGGCGTGTGGCATAATGGATCGCAACGAGCCGAGTCCCCGGCGATCGGCCTGCGACGGCTTGGTCGCGCACCCGAGTTTGTGATTGCTTGTTCATGACCGCCCAGCTCCGCCCCCGTGGAGCGGTCCAAGATGGGGCTTGTTGCCGAAGATCCCGTTTCGTAAGTTGAATCTGAGGGAACATCGACCGCCTGAACCGGTCCTGGTGCCGGTCCCGTCCTACTGGTGGAGAGCATCGACCATGTCCCTAACCGCGCGACTGTCCCGAGGCGCCGGGTTGCTGATCCTGGGTGGCGCCGTGCTATCCGGTGCATCGGCCCTTGGCGGCGACGAGCCACCCCTCTCGAAGCAATTGACCGACCTGGGCCGTCAGGCGCTGGCGCAAGGCGCGGCTCCGACGGCGCAGACGTTTTTCCAAAAGGCCCTCCAGCTCGACCCGACCAATCAGGATGCGGCGCGGGGGCTGGCGGAGAGCAAGCAGCGCGGGAGAGACGCGGTCGTCCGGGTCGGCTTGCAAGAACCGGCGGATGCTCAAGCACCGCCGCCGGCAACCCCAACACCGCCGCCGGCAACCTCAACACCGCCGGCAACCACACCGCCGCCGGCACCAGGACCCGCACTGCTGGACCAGCCGGCGCCTGCCGCGGAGTCCCGTGCCACTCTCGAGCAGTCGGAAGCTGCCGAGAACCTCGCCCGGCAGCAATTGACCAATGACGTCGAGCAGCGGCTCCAGGCCGCCCGCGACCTCATGAATGCCAACCAGCCTGAGGCCGCCCTGAACGCGCTGCGCCTGACGCAGAACGTCGTCCGCTCGGCCACCAACGTGCCCGAGGCCGACCGCCAGCGGCTGGAACGCCGGGTTCAGGCCCAGTTGATCTCCACGGTCCAGGCTGAGGAGCGGATCGTCGGCGAGCGGGCCGAGCACCAGCGCCTCGAGGCCGCCGCCGAGCAGCGCACCCGTGCCATCGACCTCTTCCAGCGGAACAAGCAGACCATCGCGGCGATGATGGTCCAGTTCGATACCCTGATCTCCGAAGGCGTCTACAACGTGCTGTTCAACGGCGGCATCGGCGATATCCGCGCGGCCACGCAGCCGTTCTACGAGGCCAGGCTGATGGCCCAGAAGGCCTATGCGCTGCAGCGCGGCGGCCCGCTCCCCTACAGCGATAACGACCCCTCCCCCGCCGCCGGCGAATTCGTCTCCAACGCCATGAGCTTCTACAACCAGGAAATGCAGTTCCGCAAGCTCAAGTACTTCCGCTTCCTGCTTACCATGCAGGACGTGACCCGCGCTTCGGTGCCGTTCCCCGACAATCAGTACATCGAGTATCCCGATGCCGATTGGTTCCGCTATATGTCGGAGAAGCGAATCAAGCGCTGGGGCAAGGCCGTCGACATGTTCGACCGCGACCCCAAGACCAAGCAGATCCTCGAGAAGCTCGATGAGCCGATCCCCATGTCCTTCGCCAATGAGACGCCGCTGGATGACGTGCTCAAGTACATCAAGCAGGCAACGACCACCCCCACGTTCTCGGGCATCCCGATCTACGTCGATCCCCTCGGCTTGCAAGAAGCCGAGCGCTCGCTCAACTCGACCGTGACGATCGACCTGGAAGGCGTGCCTCTGAAGACGACCCTGCGCCTGATCCTCAAGCAGCTCGGCCTGGCCTATACCGTCAAGGACGGCTTCCTCATGATCACCTCGGAAGACTCCGAAGATCAGCAGACCGAGATCCGCGTCTATCCCGTGGCCGACCTGGCCATCATCCCCCTCTCCCTCATGATGGGCGGCGGTGGCATGGGCGGCATGGGCATGGGCGGCATGGGCGGTATGGGTGGCGGCATGATGGGCGGCATGGGCGGTATGGGCATGGGCGGCATGGGCGGTATGGGCGGCATGGGCATGGGTGGCATGGGGATGATGTCGATCCCGCCGGTTGATCCCCAGGCCCAGGTTCCCGATGACGCGGCCAGTCCCTACCTGCAAAAAAAAAGCAACTGAGTGACGCCCTTCAAGGCGATTCGACGCCGAGACGTTCGAGCCGTACGCAGGGCCAGCCCGGTGCCAGACCGGCTGGCCCTGCCTCGTCGACCGGCAAAGCCGCGGACGATGGCCCGACGATCCTGCCCGGGACGGCCCACGATCGCAAGGCCGCTCCCATGGTGCGTTTCGGCGGCGAAACCGGGCCGAGTCGCCGTCTCATCCCGATCGAGCCCGGCAATGCGCCCGTGGTCAAATCGAACGGCACGGCCGACCCGTTCACGTTCTGGACCAATTATTTCCGCACCAAGGACCCGAGGAAGACCGAACCGGACCGCCTGCGCGAGACCGTGCGGCTCTTGAACTTGAATGGCAAGTCCCGCGACGTCCACGCGGCGTTGTACGGGTACCTGGCGAATCACCCCAACGATGCCGAGCCCTGGATGTACGAAGCCCTGGCGCTGGCGATCGAGATGAACCAGGGCCTGCCGGCCGACGTGAAGAAAGCCCTGAATTACGCGGCCGACCTGGCGCAGCGCACGCACAACCCCAATGATCTGGTCAGTGTGGCCGACAAGCTGCTCCTCAAGGGGTATTTCGAGCGCGTCGGCGCGCTGCTGGACGAGGCGGCCGCGAAGGTGCCGCACCGGTCCGAGCCCTTGGCGATGTCGATCATCCTGGCGGGGAAGACGAAGGATCCGCGGCGGATGGCCGGGTCGATCGAGCGGCTGCTCGCGCTGGGTTGGCCCGGTCAGGATGACTACTTCCGCGCCTGGTCGCGCAACCAGTCGGACCTCCTGGCCCAGGCACTGCGCGAGGAGGGGCGCGGGAGCGAGGCCGACACCCTCCTGGCCAAGGTGGCCGACGCGGAGGCCCGCGATGTGTACATCCGCCTGAGCTGGGACGGCGATGCCGATTTTGACCTGGGCGTGAAAGAGCCGCTGGGAGTCACGGCCAGCTACCAGATCCCACGGACCGTCTTCGGGGGCTCCGTGGTCAAGAACGGCTACGGGTCGCATCCCGAGGAGGTCTATGTCTGCCCCAGGGCCTTCGACGGCGACTACGAAGTCCGCATCAACACGATTTACACCAATCCCAGCAAGCCCGTGACCGGCTTGACCCTGGAGACGATCACCCACGAGGGGACCGACCACGAGCAGAAGCAGGTCGTTCACCTCGCCCCGGACCGGCTGTACAAACCCGTGGTCGTCCATCTCTCGGGAGGCCGCCGCAAGACCGTGCTCCCGTACATCAATCCGGCGGCCGAGCTGGCCAAGGAGCAAGCACAGGTCCAGAAGGTCCTCAAGACCAGGAAGGCAGCCCCGGGTCGTGTTGCGAAGCCCGCAGCCACCCCCCCGACCAAGCCCGGCGCGTCGTCGAAGAATGCCGGGCAGCCCGACTCCGCACCGCGGGGCGGGCGGCCCTGAGCGATCGGGCTGGCTGAGAGTCTGTCTCAGAAGCCCGGTCTGACAGTTGTAGGGTGGGTGCAACTCACCAACGGAAGACCTTGGCAGCCTTGATGATCGGTGGGTTTCACCCACCCTACG
>JAJPJC010000395.1 GCA_021324445.1 Isosphaeraceae bacterium | reverse complement strand
GGGAGACATCGGATGGACCTCCGTGATCGGGAAACCAAAACCACCCCAGTCAAAGAGGTTACAGTAATTACGACCGCATGTTCAAAGGGGTAGCTGGACAGCCTGACCTACTTTCTTGCCGGCGTAATCGGTCAGCGTGCCACGGCCATTCGCCTCTTCTCAGACATTCATCACGCGCCCGAAGGCGGTCCGGAACTTGGCCATCTCCTCCCGCGTCCCGATCGAGACTCGCACGTGGTTCGGCAGCGCCGACCAGGTCCGGCCGATGGCGACCTTTTCCGCGAGCATCGCCGCGATGACGGAGCGGCTGGGCCGCCGGGTGTCGATCATGATCATGTTCGCTTCCGAGGGGATGACGTCGAAGCCCTTCTTCTGGAGCCACTCGACCGTCTCCTCGCGGATGCCGGCGATGATCTGGCGCCGTTTCTCGACCAGACCCTTGGCCTTGAGGCTGGCAATGGCGCCGACCATGCCCGTGACCGGCAGCGCCCCGGCGCCGTAGCCACGGATCTTCTCCAGCAGGTCGGGGCGTCCCAGCGCCGCGCCGGCGCGGAGGCCGGCCATGCCGTAGAGCTTGGAAAACGTGCGGAGGATGATGAGGTCCTTGTCGGCCGCCACCAGCGGCGAGCAGGGCTCGGCCGTCTTCGACAGGTGGAGGTAGGCCTCATCCAGCAGGATGATCGCCCCCTTGGGCTTGTTGGCGACAAGGTACTCGATCTCGTCCTTGGGCGTGATCGAGCCGGTGGGATTATTGGGGTTGCAGACGTAGATGACGCCGGCCTCGGAGTCGGCCGCGGCCATGGCGCGCACGTCGTGCGCCCAATCCTTGCGGAGCGGGACCTTGATGGTCCGGGCCCCGACGAAGGCGGCGGCGCGGCCGCCGGCCTCGTAGCCGGGGTCGGCGACGACGAAGCTCCTGGATGGACCCGTGAAGGCCAGCACGACCCGGTGAAGCGGGTCGCTGGAGCCGGCGAACGGCAGGACGTGCTCCCGGGACAAGCCCTCGGTCTGGGCCATGGCCTCGGCGAACGCGGCGGTCTCCTGGTAGAGGTAGCGGCCTCCTTGCTGGACGACCTTGTGGATGGCCTCGGCGGCCTCCGGACAGGGACCCATCGGGTTCTCGTTGGCGTTGAGCTTCACCGCGTCGGCCGGCAGGCCCGGGAAGGCCGAGAGCCCCTGAGCCAGCGTCGCTTCGTTGTAGAACGGCAGGGCCGCGCCGGCGGTCAAGACGGCGGCGAGGCGGCCGAAGTCGCGGCGGCTGAAGCCCCGCCGGAGCAGGTCGCGACGTTGTTCCGGGCTGAACAGGTCCTTCATCGTTCCTCCTGCATCATGAGGTCGACGGAACAAATGCATGATGGTTACTCGGGCGTGGGGATGCGGCTAAGGAGAGGAGGAACCGGGCCACACCCGTCATGCGCCGGCCGGGCCGGTCAGGCGCCCGACCGCGAAACAGGGCATCATTATAGATTCGGCTGGGCGTCTCGTAAACCGGCTTTCTCACTGGTGAGAGACATCGATGGCAGCGGCAAAGGCTCGTTCGCGCCGGTTCAGGGCGCACCCACGACGTAGGCCACGGCTTTCGCGATGGCAACGAGTTCCTGGGCGCTGACGACGCCCAGGTATCGAGTGAAGCGAAGCTCGGACACCGACTTGACCTGGAACGCATCGGCTCCCGAGTCCTTGTGCAGGCCGTTGGCGGCGCTCGCCGGGATCGGCACCAACCAGGGAGATTGGGTGTAGTACGGCTTCCAATTGGTGAGCGGGACCACAACGCGGAGTGGGAGGTGGCCAACCCAGTCCCGGCCGAGGACAACGGCCGGCCGAACCTTCCGAATCTCCGCACCTACGGACGGGTCGAAGTCGACCAGCCAGACGTCACCGCGGCGGGGCATTCGTGTCATTGCCATAGAGATCACTATAGTCGTCATCCAGGCCAATGGGGTAAAACTTGGCCGCCTCTATGGCTGCCGCCTCGAGGATCGCATCTTGCTCCTCCTGTGGCAGTGCCCGCAACTGATCGATCGTCCAGCACGTCGGCTCGGCCTCGCCGGAGGGCGGGGCTGGCTTCGGCTCCAGGTTGTGGAGGATCTCGAGGACGAGGCCCCACTTCTCTTGCGGGACCTTGTGCAAGGCCTCGAGGATCGCTTGTTCCATCACTTCGGCTGACATGGCGAATCTCCTCGGTCGGAGGTTGATGCAATTCGATCAGGGCTTGATGCGGTGGCTCTCACCCCACGCCGCAGGCGGCGCGGGCGCGGTCGAGGACGACGCGGGCGGTGGCGCGGGCGCGCTGGGCGGCGGCGTCGCGGACCGCGGCGACGCGCTCGGGGTGGGCCAGCCAGTCGGCCCGCTGCTCCCGCGCCGGGGCGAACCGGGCGATGATGGCCTCGCCCAGCCGGGTCTTCACCTCGCCGTAGCCGATCCCGCCTTCGCGGTAGCGCCGCTCGACCTCGGCCAGGTCGTCCGCAGCGGCGAAGAGCCGGAACAGGTTGAACAGCGAGTCGGTCTCGGGATCCTTGGGGGCCTCGACCGGCCTGCTGTCGGTCACGATCCGCTTGACCTTCTTGCGGATCGTCGCCGGCTCGTCGAAGATCTCGATCGTGTTGTTGTAGCTCTTGGACATCTTGCGGCCGTCCAGGCCGGGCACCACGGCCACCGCCTCGAGGATGTACGCCTCCGGCAGCCGGAAGACCTCCTGGCCGCCGCCGTGGACCCGGTTGAAGCGCTCGGCGATGTCGCGGGTGATCTCCAGGTGCTGCTTCTGGTCCTGGCCGACCGGCACTAAGTCGGCGTCGTAGAGCAGGATGTCGGCCGCCTGGAGCACCGGGTAGGCGAACAACCCGTGCTCGGCCGGCAGCCCCTGCTGGATCTTCTCCTTGTAGCTGACGCACTTTTCCAGCCAGCCCATCGGAGTCACGGTGGAGAGCAGCCAGGCCAGCTCGGTCGTCTCGGGCACGTCCGACTGGACGAACAGGGTGGCCTTCTCCGGGTCGAGGCCCAGGGAGAGCATCGTGACGAACACGTCGAAGGTCAACGCGCGGAGCTGCTCGGCGTCCCGGACGCTGGTCAGCGCATGGTAATTCGCCACGAAGTAGTAGGCGTCGTTCTCGCGCTGGAGGTCGATGAACTGCCGTAACGCGCCGAAGTAGTTGCCGATGTGCAGAGCACCCGAAGGCTGGATTCCCGACAGGATGCGCATGGGTTCTCAGTGGTCAGTGGTCAGCTTGAAAGTGGCCAGTGGCTGGTGGCTAGTGGCTAGAATCAGAATGTCTTCACTGGCCACAAGCCACTAGCCACTAGCCACCACTTTACCAATTCGCCCGCGGGTCGGCCAAGTTGGTCTGGCGGTCCGGCTTGGCATGCCTGCGGCCCGTTGCTACGATCAAGCGCATCACGCGACGGCTCAACTCCGACGCGAAGGAGATCCTGGTGAGCAGCGAAGTCTACGAGGATCATGGCATCCACTTCGAGTACCCCTCGGACTGGCGGCTCGAGGTCTCCGAGGACGGCCCGGTGACCACCGTCGAGGTCGAGGCCCCGAGTGGGCTGGCCTTTGCCTGGGTGCGGACCGATGAGTCGTGCCCCGACCCGGCCAGCCTCGCCGATGAATGGCTCGCGGCGATGCGCCAGGAGTTTCCGGACCTGGACGCCGTCTCGGCCCTGGACACGATCCAGGATCACTGCGCCACCGGGCACGACGTCGAGTTCTTCTCGCTCGACGTCACCAACGGGGCGACCATTCGATGCTTCCGCACCCCCCGCCGCACCGTGCTGGTCTTCGGCCAGTGGTCCGACCTCGGCGGCGGAGACCTGCCCGAGCTCATCCGCGGCGTGTTCCGATCGGTCGAGGAACTGGAGGATTGAAGATCCTCACGGGTGGACATTTGAGTTGACCGATCTGGTCCCGGCGAACTCAGCCTCGATCTCCCGCAATTCCTGCTGGATCGCGGGGTCGTTCGCCATCTCTTCCAGCGCTCGCTCGGGCAGGTCCGTTGCCGGGTGGGATCGCTCGCGGATGCGTCGCGCGAGGCGCTCCATGAGCCAGAGTTGGTCCGAGAACGATAGCTGGTCGATCGCGGCCTCGATGTGGACGAGATCCGGACTGGTCATGGGACTGGCTCCTGATTCGTGACCGATCTCAGAGTCTGTCCCGGAAGGCGGGTCCCGGGGCGAGCGGGGGGCGTCAGCCCCCTGTCCGGTCGCGAAGACAGGGGGCTGACGCCCCCCGCTCGCCCCTTTCGGGACAGACAGTCATTCTAGAGCGCTTAACACTTGAGTTGAGCACGCGGGGAGTCAGGAGGTCCTTTCCTTCATGCGGAGGTACGGACCAGACCCCGGCCGGCTTGCCCGGCCGGTGAAGGAGTTCCGAAGCTAGCCACCGACGGCCCCCCGCCGCTGGGCGACCCCGGCCGGCTTGCCCGACCGGTGAAGGAGTTCCCCAGCTCCGCGGCGGAACTCGTTCACCTGCCGCACGAGGCGGCAGGGGTCGCGGGGAGGGCGCGGGGTGTGGGCGCCGGGTCCGGTTTAGCTCGGGAACTCGTTCACCTGCCGCACGAGGCGGCAGGGGTCGGAGAGACCTGGTGATCGCCGGCTCCGTGCGCAACCCGAGTGTTACGCGCTCTAGCATCAAACCGGAGCACGTCGAACTCACTCGACTTCCCCGACGCCGGGTCGGACGGGTTTCGTGCTGCTGGCCGCGTCATCCAGGAACCCGCTCGCGACGATCCCCTGACTGGTCCAGCGCAAGCGGATGGCGCCGTCGCGCCAGGTTCTCCAGAGAGGGGTACCCTGTCGTTCGATGGGGGCGAGTGCATCGGTGGAACCGAGGGCCGGCGCGCGCTGGCTGACCACGACGCTCCGGGGTCTGGCCCATCGGTAGAGCGATTCCGGGTTGGCTGACCGGCCGCCGTGGTGCGGGGCGAGCAGGACCTCGGGCGGCGGATCGGGACCGGGCTGAGCCGTCAACTCGACGAGTCCCAGTTGCTCGAGGTCGCCGGTCAAGAGCAGGTGATGGCCTTCGTGGGCGACGTCGAGCACGAGGCTGCGGGCGTTGTCGGAAGCCTCCGGATACCAGCCGGCCGGCGGATGGTGGACCGTGAACCGGACGCCGTCCGACTCCCAGGCCGCGGGCGCCGCTGTCGACCGGATCGGAATGCCGCGCGCGCGAACCCGGTCGAGGAGGTGGAGCGCCCCCGGATTGGCCGGGCCGCCGAAACCCGGGGGAATCCGGACCATGCCGATGGAGAACCGGTCGAGCAGGTCGGGCAGACCATTGTAATGGTCCTGGTCGGCATGGCTGAGGATCACGGTGTCGATCCGGCTGATCCCGCGCGCCCACAGCGCCGGCGCGAGGATCCGCCGCCCGACGG
This sequence comes from Isosphaeraceae bacterium, assembly GCA_021324445.1. Classification (GTDB taxonomy): domain Bacteria; phylum Planctomycetota; class Planctomycetia; order Isosphaerales; family Isosphaeraceae; genus JAJPJC01. The sequence continues at coordinate 29,909 of JAJPJC010000395.1, read as the reverse complement.
TCGGGTCGCCCAGCCGGCCGCAATCGTACAGCAGGGTTCGGCCGCCGGGCGTCTGGATGATCACGGCCAGGCCATGCCCGACAGCCAGGACCTGGGCCTCCGGACTCGCGGGTCGCGCCGCCATGCCGGTCAGGAGCCAGCCCGGCAGCGGCCAGAACGCCAGCAGCAGCCAGGGGCCGATGCGCCGCAGCCGGCCGGCGTCCGACGACCGTGCGGCGGCGGTCGCCGTGACGACAGCCAGGCCGAGCAGGCCGTAGAAGACCAGGACCGATCCCCAGGCCGGTCCGGCCACGAAGCGGTGCCCCCAGGACTGGGCGACTCCCCACTGGACCATCCACCGGGTCAGCGTCAGGAGCTGACCCGCCGCCCAGGACGCGGGCATTCCCAAGGCTCCCCAGACTGACGAGAGGCACAGCCCCAGCCCGCCGAGCAACAGCGCCATCGAGGTGATCGGGATCAGGGGAATGTTCAGGAGAATGCCGATGGGCGAGACCAGGTGGAATCGCAGCGCCACCAGCGGCAGGGCCGCCAGCCAGACGACCGTCGAAGCCACGACGCCGTCGACCATCCAGGCCCCTACCCACCGGAGTGTCTTCCGCCACCCGGGCTCGAGCCGGCGCTCCAGCTCGTCGAGCGGGGAGGGCGGCCCGAGGAGCCGGCAGCGCATCGCCCCGGGCGCCTGCCGCACCAGCCCGCACGCCGGGGGCACCAGCCAGATCAGTGCGGCGATCGCCAGGAACGAGAGCTGGCAGCCGACGTCGAACAGATACGCCGGATTGACGCCGAGTGTCCCCAGGGCCGCCAGGGCCAGCGTGTTGGCCGGCCGGGCCGCCCGCTGGGCCAGAGCCGCCAGGCAGATCGTCACCGTCATGACCGTCGAGCGCACCACGGAGGGGGCCGCTCCGACCAGGACGGCATAGCCGATCGACACCAGGGCGACGGCCGCATACGCCGGCCGTCGCGGCACGCCCAGCAGGCGCAGGCCCAGGCCCAGCGCGACGGCGAGCACTTGCAACTGCAAGCCCGAGATCGCCAGCAAGTGCGTGGTCCCCGTCCGCGCGAAGGCATCATTGACCTCGGGCGCGACCTCGTCGCGCTGGCCCAGCACCAGTGCCGCGGCCAGGGGCGCGGTCTCCGGGTCGAGCCCGTCGACCAGTCGCGAGCGACTCCAGGCTCGGAGCCGGCCCAGTCCCCGAGCGAAGAATCCGTGCCTCCGGCTTGGATCGCGATCCAGTCCCGACGGGTCGTTGACCGTCAGGCGCAGGTCGATCCCCTGGCCGCGGAGAAACCCGCGATAGTCGAACTCGCCCGGGTTGAGCGGCCCGGGGATCCTGGCGAGCTGGCCGATCACCTCGACCGCATCCCCGGCCCGGATCTCCGACCGGCCGCCTGCGACCAGCAGCATCGCCCGACCGGAAACCGGGCGCCAGCGCGGGCCGTCGCGGATCGCCGCGACGTCGATCACGAACCGAGCTCGGAGCGGCGACGGCCCGGTCGCCTCCACGCCAAGGCCCGCTCCGTAGAACGAGCGATCGCTGGGGCGCGTCCCCAGCTCATCCCGGATGGCGCCCCGGAGCCAGGCCGCGCGCGGCGTCTCGGTCAGGAACGAGGCCAGGTCATCGCCGGACCGATCCCACCACCGAGAATGATGCCAGCCGCCCCCGATCGCGCAGCACGCCACGAGCAACGCCAGGCTCGAGAGCACCGCGCGGCGCATCGCCGCCAGGGCGACCATGCCGCCGACCAGAGTCAGGACCGCCCACCACGGCGTGCCCCAGCGCGCGTCGAAGCGATCCACCACAATCCCCAATGCCACCGCCGCGACCACCGGCGCCAGCGGGACGCACCAGAACGGGGCCCCTTCGGTCCGGGTGCGCACCGCCGACGCCGGTCGATCGCCGGCGGACCGGAGGGTCGAGCCGGCATCGGAACCGGGGGCGACGACGACCCCGTCGGGGAGGATGGCCGCGGTGCCGTCCACAGGTCGGCTTTCTTTCCAGGGGGCTCGTTACGGATCAGGGGCCCTCGACGGCTCACTGCCGGGCAAGGGCCGAGCCATGGCCATGAGGGCATCAAGCCGTCGGGGCGCCGCGACGAACGTCGGGCAGGTGATCGGGGTGCGCCGGACCATCTCGGCGGGGCTGAGGCGATCGCCGCTCAGGGTGCCGAACTGACAGCCCGCCTCGCTGGCGACGACGATGCCGGCGGCGATGTCGTGGGCCCCCTCGCCGAGCAAGGTGCAGGCCTGGAGCCGGTTGGCGGCGACGAACGTCTGCTCGCAGCAGGCGCTGCCCAGGTCGCGGAGCCGCCCCGGGAGCGACCGCGGGTCGATGACCCGCAAGGCATTGGTGCCGACACAGACGTTGTCCTGGTTGTGAAATTCATCGGCGTCCTGGGCGATGAGCCGGAGGCCGTCGAGCCACGCTCCGCCTCCCTGGACGGCCCAGAACAGCTCCCCCAGCGGCGGGACGGCGATCACGCCCAGGACCGGCTCACCGGCGGCGATCAACCCGATGCTGATGGCCCACAACGGCAGGCCGTGCACCATGTTGCCGGTGCCGTCGATCGGGTCGATCGACCATCGGCGCGGGCCGCCGCCTCCCTCCGCGCCGTATTCCTCGCCGGTCAGGGCGTCGTCGGGGAACTGTGCGCCCAACCGCGCGCGGATCAGCCGCTCCAGGTCGTTGTCCAGGTCGGTCACATAGCTGAGGTTCGCCTTCTCGTGAGGCGTGACGCGCCGGCAGCGGCTCCGCGCCACCTCGGCGGCCTACAGCGCCAGGTCCTTGACGAAGTCCAACTCCGCGGCAAGATCCGGTGCATCGATCATCAGCGAGGTGTTCCGGCGGGGAGAAATCTGTACGGCGCGTCGGGGTTTCAGCGTAGACGATTTCGACCGCGCGCGGCAAGACAGAGTGCAATCCGATGGACGCGCCGGCGCGAAATCCGGATGATGGCAGGGCTTGGCGAGAGGACCGAGGCGTCGAGGAAACGAGCGAGCCGGAGGTCTGGCGGTGGTGGACCTGAGTGTGAGCCTGGGCCGGCTGGCACTGAGCAACCCGGTGCTGGTGGCGTCAGGGACATTTGGCTATGTCCGCGAGATGGCACCGTTCGTCCGGCTGGAGCGGTTGGGGGGCGTGATCCCCAAGACCGTGACGTTTCGCCCCCGCGCGGGCAACCCGACGCCGCGCACGGTCGAGACCGCCTCCGGCCTGCTCAACGCGATCGGCCTGGATAATGACGGCGTCGCTCACTTCATCGAGCATCACTTGCCGTATCTCCGCACCGTCGGCACGGCGGTGATCGCCAACATCGCCGGGGAGGACGAGGACCAGTTCGTGGCGATGGCCGCGATGCTGGGCTGCGAGCCGGGCCTGGCGGCGATCGAGCTGAACATCTCCTGCCCGAACGTCAGCCATGGCCTGGACCTGGGGATCGATCCCGGCCCGGTGGGCCGGCTGGTGCAGCGGGTGCGCAACGCCTGCCCGCTGCCGATCATCGCCAAGTTGACGCCGAACGTGACAGACATCGTACCGATCGCCGCGGCGGCCGCCGAGGCCGGCGCCGACGCCGTCAGCCTGATCAACACGATGCGCGGCCTGGCCGTCGACTGGCGTCGCCGCCGTCCGATCCTGGCCTACGACATCGGCGGGCTGTCCGGGCCGGCGATCAAGCCCATTGCCCTGCGGATGGTCTGGGAGGTCGCCCGCGCCTTGCCCGAGCTGCCGATCATCGGCGTCGGCGGCATCGCCACCGCCGACGACGCGCTCGAGTTCCTCGTCGCCGGCGCCTCGGCCATCCAGGTCGGCACCGCCACCTTCTACGACCCCAACGCCTCCGAACGCCTGCTCGACGACCTGACCGCTCGCCTCGAGGAACTCGGCGTCGCCGATGTCCGCGCCATAATCGGCACGCTCCGGTCCAATCGGGAATGATCAAGCCGATATCCCCATTTTGAGCGCGGGACGGATCAAGGGTCTAAGATCGGGATAGACCTCCAAGCTTTCTCGGACTCGAGAAAGGAACGTCTCTGGCGAAGACCAAGGAATCACGAATTTCGGCAGGAGGTCCTCATGTTCAATCTTTTCCAGAAAAGCCAGTCCCTCTTTCTCCACCATCCAACGTTGAAAACCAGCCAGGAGGTTCCAGTGAAGACCATTGGCATTCAACCATGAAATCGCTGGACCCAGCCTGTGGTTGAAAGTTTCTGAGTTGAAGTGGGAGACGAATGCCTGTTCCTCGGCGGTTAGATGGAAATCATTCACGTTCACGGGGTTCGTCTCCTGATTGGCAGATAAACATTCGGCCAGTACCGGAATCAAAAAGGAGTCGCAGTTCTCCTCTCCAGAGGACTCACCAAAAAGTCTGTCAAGGTTGGGTAACCTTTCTGGGTCGCGGTTTGAGTCGCCAATTGCTGGTCTCGGTGATTCGGGTCCCAACCATCCGGGGCGGGAGAGATCGCTTTTGTCTTGTAGTCATGAACCACCGGTTCTCCACACCAGGGACAGGTCCATTGCCGCTTGACCCCGAAAAATCTCCCCCTGTAAGGGTTGCGGATACCATTCCATGTACCAATCCCAAATCTTCTTATGGCAGTGAGGACATCTTTTCGGGTGCGGCATCGCAACCCGCATCCTTCTCGGCGGTCGATCGGATCGAGACCTCGACTCGGCTCCCTCCGCGAGGATTTTACCAAGAGAAGGAGGGGGAAGCGACGTCGGACAGTCGCTCAAACGCGCTGGTTTTTCTGCCGGACATGGGAATCGAACCCCGCTCCGGCTCGCGTGACGCGGTAGATCATCCCCTGGATCGGCGCGCCGTCCTCGGACTGCGCTGTCGCAGGCTCGGCGCGGCAGGTCAGCCCGCGGGATTCGACGGCGGCGGGAAACTCGTGGGCCGACGCGCGAAATGGGCTGGCGATCAGGCCGAGGCCGCCGGGGGCGAGCATCCGCTCCAGCAGGTTGGCCACCAGCGGGACCAGCCGGGCCTCGTAGAGCACGTCGGAGCCGAGGATGATCGGAAACCGCTCGTCGGGCAACGTGCGCCAGTCCAGCAGGCGGGTCGCGAACCGGGCGGCGTCGAAGCCATTCTCGGCCGCCGAGCGGGTCACAAAATCGAGCGGGGCCGGGTCGTAGTCGCTGAACACGACACGCAGGCCTCGCGCCACGCCGACCAGGCCGGCCAGTCCCAGGCCGCAGCCGATCTCCAGCGCCGCGCTCGGGCCAGGCTCCGGCCAGGTCGCGCGCGCCACGGTTTCGGCCAGCAGGCAGGCCGCCGGCCAGAGATAGGCCCAGTACGGCATGTACTCGTCGCGACGGTTCCACGCGACGACCTCCGGGTCGTCCAGCAGCCGGTCCGGCTCCGCCGGCCGCACCAGCCGGATCGCCTGGCCCGCGAACCACAACGATGTCACCGCGACCGGTCCGGTGTATTCCGTCGCGGCCGTCGCTCCGGCAAGGAAGCCCTCCGACCCGTCAATCCGCATGCCCATCGCGTGGCCCTGGTGAGAATTCGCGCACTCATTGACGGTCCGCCCAAGTGACGACTATAATCTTATCACGTTGAGACTGAATCTCAATTGCAATGCCCCGCCTACGATGTTTGCATGAACGCCGGGATGCTGATGGCTGAGTGAGGGCTGGCGATGGGACGGGAAGGGACGACGGGCCGGGTGGTGCGGCTGGTGGGGTGGGCGGTGTGGCTGAGCCTGCCGAGCGTGTCCTGCCGCGGGGCGGAGGTGGCGGGGGTGGTCCGGATGCCGGACGTCTGCTCGCCGTCAGTCAGTCCGGCGGTGGTCTACCTGGCGCCCGCCGCTCGGAAGGTGGCGAGCGTTCCACGGCCGCCGGGCGCGGCTGGCGACCGGTCGGGCCGCTCGGAGCCCGTGGTGGTCCATCAGCGCGGGTTGCAGTTCACTCCGCGGGTGCTGGCGATCGCGCTGGGACAGCCCGTGCGGTTCACCAATGAAGACGGCGAGACGCACAACGTGCACGTCCAGTCGACCGACTTCCCCCTCAATCAATCGATGGCGCCGGGGCAACACCTGGACTTCACGCCGGATCATCCGGGCGTGATGATGCTGACCTGCGATATCCACAGTCACATGCGGGGGTTCGTGGTGGTCAGCCCCACCCCCTGGTTCCAGGTCTGCTCGCCGGAGGGCCGGTTCCGGCTTGAGGATGTTCCCGACGGTCACTATGTGCTGACGGTCTGGCATGAGATGGGCCCTCCGTTGCGGAGGAAGCTGGACGTCGTCGAGGGCCAGGCGCCGGAGTTGCCGCCGCTGGTCTTGTCGGGGCCGACCCGGGTGGCAGGAGGATCGTCCCAGGATGTGATGCCGGTGCGACCCTGGTCCGAGGTGCTGGACCAGATCACCGTCAAACTGGCGGCCAGCCAGGAGGCCGCCCTGCGGCCTGGTGAGCGAGCCAGGGCGCTGCGGCTGGCCGAGGATGCCTACTGGGTCGAGTTTGAGGCCTCCGACATGGAAACGGCCGTGCGCCGCCACCTGGGGTACGAACGGACCGGCGAGCTGGAACGGCAATTCCGCGCTTTCCGCGCGGCGGTCCGGGATGTGGCCGATCGGCGTCGCCCCTCCTCGGTCCTGACTGAGCTGAGCCATAACCTGCTGCTCGACCTGATCTCGGTCACCCGGCAGCTCCATGCGAAAGGGGTGACGGACCGGTCCCGGGTGGATGCCGTCGCCGCGGCGACGGCGGATCCGGGAGCGGCGTCCACGGGGCCGCAGGCCGACCCGAGGGTTTTGCTCCGGGCCCTGCGGCAGGGGTTCGACCGCGTCGGCCAGACGGCCGAGCGCCAGGGACCGGATGAGGCTGCGTCCGAGCTGACCAGGGTCTACTGGGACGAGTTCGAGCCGCTGGAGCGGTACCTGATGGGCCGCAGCCCGCAAACGATCAAGCCGCTGGAAGCGCGGTTCCATGCCCTCCGCGGCGACCTCTACGCGGGGTTGAAGGGGGCCGAGCTGACCGGCCGGCTCGATCGGCTCGCCCACGAAGTCAATGACCTGGTCGACCAGCTCGAGGCCCGCCCGGCGGGGACCTTCGGCACGGCGTTCCTCGAGTCGCTGATCACGATCGTCCGGGAAGGGGTCGAGGTAATCCTGGTTCTGGCCATGCTGATCGCCCTGGTAGCCAAGGCCACGCCCGAGGCCGGCGCTGACGCCCGGGCGCGAGCGACGCGGACGATCTGGTGGGGCGTGGGGATCGCCGCCGCGGCCAGCGTCGCGACGGCCGTCGCCTTGAACCTCCTGGTCTCCTCGACCGCGGGCCGGGCGCGCGAGACGCTCGAGGGGCTGGTGATGCTCCTGGCCGCGGGCGTCCTGTTTTATGTCAGCTACTGGCTGGTGTCGCAGGCCGAGGCCCAGCGGTGGATGGACTTCCTCAAGCAGCGCGCCCGGCGGGGGCTGGAGTGGGGCGGCCGGGGGACCCTCGCGCTGACGGCGTTCCTGGCGGTCTACCGCGAGGGGGCCGAGACCGCGCTGATGTACCAGGCCCTGCTGGGCAGCCAGGGGCAGACCCGTCCCGGCGTGCTGGGTCTGGCCGCCGGCTTCCTCGCCGGCCTGGTGGTCCTCTCCGCCGTCGCGGTGCTGATCCGAGCGACCAGCGTGCGGCTGCCGTTCCGCACGTTCTTCCAGCTCAGCGGGATGTTCCTCTTCGCCCTGGCCATCATCTTCGCCGGCAACGGCGTCTTCGAGCTCCAGAACGCCGACATCCTGCTCACGACCCACCTCAACTGGCTGGGCAAGGGTCTCCCTATCGCCGGATTGTACCCCAACCTCCAGGTCCTCGCGGTCCAGGGCCTCTTGCTGGCCGGTGCCCTTCTGGCCTGGGCCGTGGTCCCGCGCGGTTCGTTGTCTGGTTCCAGGGCAGGGTGAGATCACCGCGGGGAGACTGGCTGTGCGCGCACAGTGGACGGGTCCAATCGTGGTGCTGGTGATCCTGGGCGGGGTGATTCTGTTCCTGGTGATGAACCTCAACCCCAAGGGTTGGAATGCCGGCGGGTTGAAGCCGGCTGGGGGAGAGGCTGCCCCCGCGCCGGCCGGTTCCGCGCGGCGGCCGGCCGGCTTCCGCGAGTATCCCATCGGCGAGGAGGTCGAGAAGAACCAGATTCGCATCGCCGCGGTCTGGCTGCCGCCGATCCAGATGGACGGCATGCCCGATCCCTCGTCGGCCATGATCCACCTCGAAGCGGATATCCACGCCACCGACGGCAATCCCAACGGCTTCGCCAAGGACGAGTTCGTCCCTTACCTGAAGGTTCACTACACGATCACGCCGCGGGACGGGGGCCGCCCGGCCGGCGCCCCGCCTGCGGGTCCGATGATGCCCATGGTCGCCCGCGACGGCCTGCACTACGGCGCCACCATCGAAATGCCCAAGGCCGGCCGTTACAAGCTGACGTACCGGATCGAGCCTCCCGACCAGGGCGGCCTGGGACGGCACTCCGACGCCGTGACCGGCGTCGCGCCGTGGTGGCAACCCTTCGAGGTCAGCTTCGACTGGGATTATCCCGGGCCGCCGTAGGGCCGGCTGGGCCGGCCGGGAGCGACCGCGGCCGCGGGTTTTCGGCCGGCCCAGCCGGCCCTACAGATCGATCAGCGGCACATAGCGGCGGAAATGCTCACACAGGACATCGGCCAGCCGGGTCGGCTCGGGGAAGAGCTGGTTCGGGCTGGAATTGATCGCCAGGGCGATCGCCTCCTGGCCGAGGTTGATCCGGAGCAAACCGAACGGCACCACGCGCATCCGCCGGAGCTTCACGTCGAGCACCTGGCGGAGCAGGGCGTCGTCGCCCGGTCCGATCGGTTCGGGGGTCAGGAGGATCGCCGTGAGACCAAGGACCAGCCCGCGCCAGGGCGGGAACCGGCCGTTGGCCGCCATGGCCAGACGGGCCAGCAGCCGCTGCATGCCGTCCCGCGACCCGTCGAGGTCGACCGGCTGGCGGGCCACCATCACCACGCCCAGGGCCCTGCCGAGGAACGGCACCCGGCTCCAGCGGACCTTGCGGCGATAATACCGCAGCACCTCCAGCGGCGGCCGGCGGAACTCCTCCCCGGGTTCCAGGACCGAGCCGGTCTCCCGGAGGACTGGCTCGATCAGCTCGATCAGGTGGTCTTCGAGCATGGCTGGCTCGCTCGCGGCGCCGGAGTGAGCGGCCGGTCGGGCGTCTTGTCCACACAAGCCGGGTAGCCGGGACCTCGCCGTCTCCGTTAAGCTGGGACGCGCGGAAAGGAGGGCCTTGATGCTGATGGAGCCAGAGCCGGCCAAGCCGGCGTCGGCGTCGCGCATGAGCCTGGCGATCGTCACCCAGCCAGGGGAGGCCAACCCCTATGGCACGCTCCACGGCGGGGTGTTATTGCGGATGGCCGACGAATGCGGGGCGATTTGCGCCCTGCGGCATGCCGGCCGGGGCCAGATCACCACGGCGGCCATCGACTCGATGACATTCCTGGGGCCAGTCTTCGTCGGAGAGCGGCTCGAGTTCCTGGCCGAGGTGAGCTACGTCGGCCGGACGTCGATCGAGACGCGGATCGAGGTCTACGCCGAGCCGTTCGATCGACCCCAGCGGCGGAAGGTCGCGGTGGGCTACGCCGTGTATGTGGCCCTCGACGAGAGCGGCCGGCGGCCGCGACCGGTCCCTCCCCTCCTGGTCGAGACCGACGCCCAACGCCGCAACCTCGAGGCGGCGCGCGCCCGCCGGGACGTTCGCCTGGCGCGCCGGGCCGAGGCCCAAGCCAGCGACGGCCCGGAGCCTGGCATCGTGTCATGAGTGGCTGGTGGCTAGTGACGCGACTCGGATACCAGCCACTAGCCACTCACTCCCTCAATCGGTCAGGTCGAAATTGATGGTGGTGGGCCTGGCCTCGACCTTGGCCTTCAACCCGGAGGAGTCGGCCCGAGCATACTTGATCGGAATCGGGCTCTTGTCCGCCTTGAGGGCCTTCTGGTGGGCCGCATCACCTTGGTGGAGCAACCCGCCCTTGGCCAGCTCCCGGGTATCGAGACTCGAGGAGCTGATCACCACGTTGTACTCGCCGGGCAGGGCTCCGTCACCTTCGGTCGCGGTCGTCAGGGTATACGAACCATTCTCGATGAACCCGGACGCGTGCCGCCCCTCGGGGAGCGGCGGATTGGCCGGCTCGAAGGCAATCGTTCCCTTGGTCACCGGCTGACCCTTGTACCTCACCATCCCTGTCACTCGGTACCGCCGGGCCAGACCGGAATCGTCGCCGCACCCGAGGATGACTGTCGTCACCGTCACGCCCAGGGTCAGTGCGATCCAGCGCCAGCGGCTGACATTCGCGTTCAGAACTGCGATCATGAGTCGAATCTTTCCTTGCAAGACGTGCGGAGACTCGAGGCAACCCCTGGAGTTGAGGTTACACTTCCATCCAGGAGAAATCAACGAAAGACGAAGAATCCCCCAGCGCGGGGTCCTGGCGGATCCCGCTCCGGGGGCGACTGGAAAAAACGAGGGAAGCCGGGACGACCTCACCGCCAGAGAACCGGCCTGAAGCGCGTCGGAGGGAGCCGGCTTTCCGAGCCGGGGGCTCCGTCCCCCGATCGTGCGATTTCGTGACGGAGGGGACGCGATCCTCCGACTGTTCGAGGCCCGAACCGAGCGGGCCTTCCTCCCGAGCCGCCTCAATAGGCGTCGGAGCTGATGACCTCACCACCGGCCCGGCTGCCCAGGGCGCAGTAGGTGATCAGGTTGATGCTGTTCTTCATGAACCGGACCGACCCGTCGCCCATCAGGAAGTTGGAGCCGCCGGGATGGAAGCTGACGAACCCCTTGGCGGCCGCCGAGTAGCGGCAGTTGTTGGGGGCCGTGGCGTTTTGCCATTGTCCCAGGCAGTTCGAGGCGGCGGCGGGGTAGGTATTGGCTTGCCAACCCAATGGGACCGTGCAGCCGGCGTAGGCCCCATTGAAGAACCAGAAATTGCTATCGGCGGCGGCGCTGGGAACCACCTCGCCGGCCATGATTGTGTTGCTGGTCCCATCGGTGACGGCGGCGACGTTGGGGGGCTTTTGAGTGCTCCGGTAGTCGAAATAGCCACGCATCGTCCCGGCGCCAGCCGTGAATCCGCCCGGTGGGCCGTAGAACGTGCCCCAGTAACCGTTCCAGCCGATGCGCGGCTGGCCCGGCAGGGTCGTCACGTTATACGGTGTCTCCCAGATCAACCCGCCGGTGCTCAGCAGCGGTCCGCCGCAGTAGTTGTCACCGAAGCTGCCGGCGTAATTGGAGACCGGCGTCATCGCGGCCGTCGTGCCCGTGGTGGGATCGATCGGCTGATCGGTCCACTGGCCGGTCGGCGTGTTGGAGGGGAGCCGGCCACCTCCATTGGTGGCGTCCGACGGGCAAAGCCAGGTCGTGAACACCGTATTCCAGGCCGTGATCCAGCCCGCACTCGAACCGGGATTATCGGACGGGTTGGGGCTGACCATGAAATTGACCGAATTGTAGATCGTGCCGCCTTCCATCTGGGGGAGAATCATGGCGCGCCAGGCCAGCTCGTTGGAGTAGAGGCCCCAGGATACCGGCACACCAGCGCTGATCGTGCTGATCTCGCCCGGCGGGTACGAGCCCATCTGGTCATGGTAGTTGTGCATGGCGATGCCGATTTGCTTCATGTTGTTGGTACACTGCGCGCGGCGGGCCGCCTCGCGCGCTGCCTGCACGGCCGGCAGGAGTAATGCAATCAAGACCGCGATGATGGCGATGACCACCAGCAACTCGATCAAGGTGAAGCCGCGATTGGACCGTCTCCGAACAGGAATCATGGTGCGGTTCCTCGGTGTGCGAATGAGAAAGATGAGTCGGTTGGTTGCAACCTCATCCCGGCTGGCTGGCCGGGAGCGACGGTGGGGGCCGTTGACATCACACAGGGACCGGCAACCGGCCGCCGGTGCGGGAGGCAACGCAACGCCCGCAAGGACGACGTGGGGTCCGGCGCCATCACGCTGGACGTGATCAAATCTTCAGTCTCTTGGTGTTGATCGTTTCGATGCAGAAGGTGCGATGCAGTCGGAGCACCGCCAGGCGACAGAACGAAGACGGCCGATCCGGCCTCCTGCGGAGAGGAGCCGAGCGGATTGGGTGGCTTTTCGACCGTTTGGAAAGAGATTACGCAAACCCCGCTCTCCGGGTCAAGAACTTACTTGGGTGATATCGACGGATTTTGCGGATTCCTTCCGGCAAGGCCCGCACAGGCGCCCTATCCGGCCGAAGGCGGCTCGGGTTTCCGCCGCGGATTCCAGCGCTGGTACTCGCTGTAAGGGAAGATCCAGACCAGGGGGACGCCCAGCTTGGTGACCGCATAGGCCGCCTGACCGCGGGCGACCAGTGCGCGGTGGGTGTCCGTGAAGGCACCCGGGCGGTTTTGCAGCACGTACCACAGGGGCTGACCGCGATCGAGCGGGGCGATCCGGCTGGGCAGCTCGCCGGTGCGCCGGAGGTACTGGAATGAGTGCGTGAACCACGCGAAGACGATCGTTCGCCCGGGCGGGGTGTGGTCGGCCAGCCACCGCCGCGCTTCGGGGCTGAGGGCATCCCAGTAGTAGGTCGGCTCCATGCCCAAGGCCGTGGCACCGGGCAGACCGCCGACGATCGGGCTGAAGTACGACAGCGGCACCGGCATCATCACCGCGATGCTGACGACGCCCTCGAGCCCGGCCGCGGCGACGGCCGCCTTGGCCCAGCGGCCCCAGTGGTCCAGCAAGGCCCGAGCACCGAGCCCGCCCAGCAGGGCGAGCACCCCGAACGCCGGCAGGAACAGCCGGACCCCATCATGCCCCGGAGTCTGCGGCAGGGCCCGGAGGATCATCAACAGCGCCCAGTGTCCGGCGATCAGCAGTCCCGTCGGCTCGCTGCGCCCATGGCGGACCGCGGTCCAGATCCCCAGGCCCGCCATCAGCAGGAAGCCGACCGGGGTGACCATCACCGTCCAGACAATCGTGTTGTACCACGGCAGCGACTCGCGGGGCGTCAGGTAGACGGTGTGCAGGAACTGGACGTAGATGGGGAGCGTCTTGCCGCGCGTCAGGTTGGACCGAAGGAACCGCGCGACCCCGGCGACCGGATCCGTCCACCAGGGGGGGATCAGCAGGGCGACCGCCAGGCCCGCGATCAACAGGCCCGTGCCGAAGGTCAGCAAGGCTCGGCGGTCCCGATACAGCACCGCCCAGACGAGGAAGGGTAGGGGCAGGAACCAGCCGGTCAGCTTGGTCGCCGCGGCGCACCCGAGGATCATTCCGAAGAGAAGGGTCCAACCCCATCGGATCCGATCGGTCTTACCCTCGACAGGAGGGGCGATCGCCGTCAGGAAGGCGACGATGGCCAGGACCCACAATGCCGACAAGGGACCATCGAAGCTCGCATAGTGTCCGTGCGCGAAGAGGTTGGGCTGAAGGACCCAGGCGCCGGCGGCCAGGGCCGCGGCCCAGCGACCCCATCGTGCTCGGGCGAACTGGCAGATGGCCCCCGCCGTCAGGCTGAACAGCAGGATCGGTCCCAACCGCGCCCGCCGGAGCTCGTCCCAGTGCGGGGCCAGGAGGTCGCCGGCCAGGGCGAGCAAGACGGAGAACGGGGGATAGCCGTGCGGCTGCTCGCGCGCGAAGGGCCAGAACCAGGCGACCACCCGGCGATCGAGCAGCAGTTCCGACCGATTCGACACTTGCTCGCGGCGCGGGGGATCCACCCGGTCGGGCAGCATCAGCTCGTCCCCCGGCGCCGGCGGCTGCCACCTGGCCGCGAACCCGACCGGATCGCGCAGCGCCTGGACCCACTGCCGGATCCGGGCCGCGTCGCCGAGGATGTAGGCCTCGTCCCAGACGATGGCCATCTGCGGCTCGGTGGCCAGCATGACGATCGCGGTCGCCAGGCCGACCCCGAGACTCATCCACACGCTCTCGACCCGTGCCGGGGACATGGCCGGTGGGAAGCCCTCACGATGCTGCGCAGGATGATATCCGGGGCGCGCGTGCAAGAGGAGAGTCCCGGTCAGAGTGCGGGCCGGCGCAGTCGCCGGCGCAGGTCGGTCAGCGGCCCGAAGTCGAGCAGCTCCTCGCCCGTGCTGGCCAGGCATCGGAGCGGGGCAGTTCGCCAGTCGTGGGGCAGGGGGGCCGTGACGACGTCACAGCCCGCGGCGTTGGATGAGAACGCCGGCAGGACGATCCGGCCGGCGCCCACCAGGAAGCAGGGGGCATTGGTCCCGGCGATCCTGAACACCGGGTGAAGATGGCCGGAGATGGTCCGATCGCCGTTCAGGGCGCGATGGCCGTGGCCAACCGTCCAGCCGGCAACCCGACAGGTCGTGGGGAGGGCGGCGTCCAGGCTGCGATCGTGGTTGCCCTCGAGGACCAACAGGCTCAGGCCGCGCGCCTCCAGCCAGCCCCGGAGCCGGCGCAGGTCGGCGGCGGTCCGGCGGCAGGGCCGCGGCGACTCGACCAGGTCTCCGGCCACGATCAGCCGCGCGATCGCCGCGCGGCTGAGCACCCGTTCCAGCCGGCCGATCGTCTCGACCAGCGAATGGGCCGGCACACAGTCTCCCGCCGCGCCGCGGGCCCACTCGTACCCGAGGTGGACGTCGGCGATGACCGCGGTCCGCTCCCCGTGGTGGATCGCCGCCCCCTCGGGGGTCAGTTCCCACGAATCGAAGAGGAGCGTGCCCAATCTCCCGGGCGAGCCGCTCAACGGTGGATCCTCCCGCGTGGTGGCACTCCCGCCCGGGATCACTTACGGGATCACAAAGCCCAGCCCGCGGAGAATCGTGATCAGCGCGATCAGAGGGAGGCCAGTGATGGCGGTGTGATCGTCGCTCTCGATCCGATCGAACAGGAGGATGCCGCGGGCTTCGAGCTTGTAGCTGCCGGCGCAGTCGAGCGGCCGGTCCGCGGCGACATAACGCGCGATCGCCTCGCGCGGCAGGGGACGCATCCGCAGCCGGGTCAGGTCCGTATGCCGGAACGTCTCCCCTCCTCGGATCACGACCATCGCGGTGATCAGTTCATGCATCCGGCCGGCCATCGCGGCAAGCTGGTCGACGGCCCGCTCGATCGTCTCCGGCTTGCCGAAGACGCGGCCCTCGAAGGCGACGAGCTGGTCGCAGCCGATGATCGCGGCGCCGGACTCATCGGCGATGAGGCTGGACGCCTTGGCCAGGGCCAGCTTCTCGGCCAGGAGGCGAGGCGCTGTTCCCGCTCGCGCCTCCTCCCGCTGGATTGCCGATTCGTCGCAGCGCGGGGACCGGCAACGGAACGGTACGCCCAGCCGTTCGAGCAAGGCGCGACGATAGGGCGAGGTGCTTGCCAGAACGAGGGCCGGCTCGGGATCGGGTCGACTCCCCGGGTACGAGTCGCTCATAACCGGATCGTTTCCAGCAGCTCATCGGGCGGCAGGATGTAGCCGAAAAAGAAGTCGCCGAAGAGGGCATACTTGGCCGAGCTCTCGTCGAACCGCATCGTGTAGACGATATCCTTGAGGTAGGAGGGATTGCGGGCCCAGAGGGTCACACCCCATTCCCAGTTGTCCAGACCCGTCGATGCCGTGATCACTTGCAGGACCCGGCCCGCGAACTTCATGCCGCTGCGGCCGTGTTGCGCCATCAGCTCCGCGCGCGCGCGGAAGGGCAAGAGGTACCAGTTCTGATCGGCGGTGCGCAGCTTGCTCATCGGGTAGAAGCACAGGCAGGGCCAGTTGGGGAACTCCGGATAGAGCCGCTGCTGGTTCATCGGACCGAGTCGCTCGGCATAGGCGGCGACTTTGGCCGCGTACATTCCGCTGGCCGGGTCGAGCCCTTCGCGCTCGCGGAGGATCCGGCCGTATTCCTGGGTATCGGGGACGTATTCGGAGACCTCGGTGATCGAGTAGAACGAGGAGGTGGGCCGCAGCGCCGGTCCGAGGCTCGAGGCCTGGATCGCCATCTGGACATCGTGAAGGCCCCGGAGGTCCGGGCCGGCCATGACGATGCCGAAATCGGCCTTGTGGCCGGGCACGGCGAAGCATTGGAGCTGCTCGGGCGCACCGGGCAAGTTCGCACCGAGGACGCGGCGCAGCTCGTCGAGACCCTGCTCCCGCTGCGGAGGCGCCAGCGCGCTGAGCCGGGCGCGGTCGACCTGGTAGAACAGGTGGAGGAAATGCCAGCCGGCCTCGGGCACCAGCGTCGCCGGGACCTGCCCCGCGGGCCCGGTGCGATGGCCTGAGTCCGTTTCGGCCAGGGGCTCCGAGCCCGCCGCCGAGGGGGGGACCGGGTTAACGGTCGCGGCGGCAACCGCCGATTCCGATGAATCATCCGCCATGGCGTGCGGTCCTGCTCCTGCGGGTTGCGACGCGGCTCAAGGTCTCACACCCGGTCATTCTACGGTTTCTCCGCGCGGAGCTGCAAGCAAGCCAAGGGTCTGGGCGCGCCGGCCGCCGCGCGGTTGCACCCGGGCCCCGCGACCCCTAGAATGCCCCGCCTGGGGCTCGAGCTTCGATGTGGTCAATCTCCAAGGGTAGACGTCATGAACGCGGGGCATGCACTGCGGACGCTGGCGATTCTCGGCCTGGGGGGTTTCCTGGGTGCCGGACTGGTCCTCGCGATGGGCGAGCGGGGCGCCGCCCGGGCTGGGCTCGAGGCGGTTGCGGCGCCGGCCGAGGGAGCCGGGTCGTCATCGGCCCAGGCCGAGCCGATCCGGGGCTGGCAGAAAGGCAAAGGCTGGGGCTGGATCTGGGGCAAGAACGATGAGGTGGGCGCGCTCAATGCGCTGTCGAATTCCTCGCGGGCCGCGGCCCTGGCGCTGGCCACCCGCGGCGAAGTCTTCGACCTGGGCATGACCTACAGCCGCCGCAGTTTCAAATGGCCCGGCCACAGCCCCGGCGAGATCATCACCTTCCGCAGCCCGGATGGCGTCCACCGCATGCAGGACCCCGACGCGCCGCCCCCGGCGCAGAATCGCGACCACGTCTACTGGCACTCCGCGGCCCTGTTCATCTCCGACAACGTGGCGACCCAGATCGACGGACTGGCCCACATCACGGCCGGACTGGACTTTCACTGGTACAACGGCTTCACGGAATCGGACTGGGGGAGCGATTGGGGACCCCGCAAGTGCGACGCGCCGACCATCCCCCCCATCGTCGCGCGCGGCGTCCTCGTGGACGTCGCTGGTTACAAGAACGTCGATGCCCTGCCTGGACACACGCGCATCACGGCTCAGGACCTCCAGGAGACGCTCGCCTGGGAGAAAGTGACCCTCGCGCCGGGCGACGTGGTGCTGGTCCGCACCGGCACGGGCCGGTTCTGGGGCGAGGACGGCAGCGACCACGCCCGGATCGCCGAGCACGACTCGGCCGGCCCCGACCTCGCCGCGACCCGGTGGCTGGTCGAGGACCAGGGGGCCATCATGGTCGGCTCGGACACCAGCGGCTACGAGGTCAATCCGGCCCCCGATTCCCCGGGCACCGGCATCCCCGTCCATCGCTACCTGCTCGTCGAGCAAGGCGTCCATCTCGGCGAGTTCCATTACCTCGAAGGGCTCAGCCGGGCCCGGGCCTACGTGTTCTGCTACATCGCCACGGTCAACAAGATCAAAGGTGCCGCCGCCGGCTTCGCCCTGCGGCCGATCGCGCTGCGATGATCGCGTGGGTCGGGCTTTAGCCGGACAGGCGACAGGTAGGTCGGGCTTTAGCCTGACAGAAATCCCGATCGTGTCAGGCTAAAGCCCGACCTACGTTCCGGCCGGGGTAATCACCCAAGAACCAGAGCCGAATCGACCGATGGAGAGAAGAGAGGGCGCCGGCCCTGGAGCCGAGGAACCGCTGACCAAAGGCAGGAAAGTCCGTCGTGACGAACGAGGAACGCGTCCTGGTTGTTCCCAGTGCCGAGCTCGATCGTCTCGGTCGATTCCAGGGTTTCACCCCGGAGGCCGATCGCTACCTGAGCGCGCTTCTGGTCCCCGAGCTGATGGAGTACCGTCCCCGATCGCAGGTTGAGGAGGACCCGGCCTTCAAGCAGATCATCCCCTACGTGGTGTTTCGAGCCGGGGACACGGTGTTCTGTTACACGCGGGGACGGAGTCAGGGCGAGGCGCGCCTGCACCGGCTCCGATCGCTGGGAGTCGGGGGGCACGTCTCGGAGGAGGACGCCGGCGGGGGCAAGAGCTGGGGTGCCTATGAGGCCGCCATGAGGCGCGAGCTGGACGAGGAGGTGGTCCTCGCCAGTCCGGGGCGGATCCGACAGGTCGGGCTGATCAACGATGACGCCACGCCCGTGGGGCGTGTCCACCTGGGCGTCGTTCACCTCTTCGAGCTGGAACAGCCCGCCGTCGCGCCGCGCGAGGAGGGCCTGGCCGAGGCCCAGTTCCTGGCGATGGAGACCATCGCCAACCTGCGGGCGGAGTTCGAGACCTGGTCGCAGATCTGTATCGATTCATTTCTGCGGCGACGATGAGACCCGCGCCGGGTCCGGCACCTGATCCGTGCTCCGAACGCGGACCGACCGTGTCGGCTGGTGGCGGTCCAGCCAGTCGATCAGCGGGGGGAAGACCTCCCGGGCCGCATGGCGGCTCCAGACCAGGTCGCAGTGGCCGTAATCGGCCACGTGACCGTGCTTCTTGCCGAACTTGAGCAGGGTCTTGTCCGGGCTCCCCAGGGCCGCGAAGGTCAGCTCGGTCGAGGGGATGTCCGAGATGATGTCGCCGTCACCGGCAATCAGGAGGGTCGGGGTGGTGACCTCTCCCAACCGGGCGGCATAGTCGATCGAGCGATCGGCCGAGAGCATGTGGCCGTACTGGAGGTAGGGATCGAGCTGGCGGAAGGCGCCCGGACCGGGGTCCTCCAGCGTGTAGCCGTAGAAGCGCGAGACCGTGAGCCGGTCTACGTTCTCTCTCGTGTAATAGAAGCGATCGATCTGGTCCATCCCGGGCATCCGGAAGTAGGTCAGGGGGCGGCCGAGTCGTCCCGGACTGGCGAAGACCGACAAGGCGCGCAGGCCCCGGTTGGCCAGGAGCATGTCCCGTTGCGGGGTCTCCGCCAGGATGATCGTGCTGCCCATCCCCACGAACGCGGCGATCCGCTCGGCCGGCTGATTCAATTCCACGTAGGGGAAGACCAGCATCCCCCCCATGCTGTGCCCGACCCAGTTCACTTGCTCATGGCCGGTCTCGCGCTGGACATAATCGAGGATCGCCGGTACGTCGTACCGGACCAGGTCGTCGATGGTCCAGTCCCGCTCGCCTCGTTCCCGCAACGGCGTCTGACGTAACAGCCGGTTGATCCGGTCGTGGCGGCCCAGCCGGGCATTCTCCCCCGAGCCGCGGATGTCGAAGACGTAGACGTCGTAGCCCCGTGCGGTCAACTGGGCCGGGAGGTGCTGATCCGTGATCGTCCAGAAGGTGGCATTCAAGCCCAGGCCGTGGCAGAGGATCACCGGCAGCTTGTCCGGGTCCGGTCGCGTCGACCGATAATGGCGAACGCCCAACCGCCAGCCATCCTTGGTGTACGCGTAGCCATCCGTGCAGGGACGAAGGTCGGGACTGGGTGCCCCGCGCCGCATCGTGGCGCAGCCCGAAACTCCGGCGCAGAAGAAGGTCACGGCGCAGACAATCCGCCGGCAACCATGCATGACGGCTGGGATCCTTCCTCCCACCCTGAGCAATCCGCGAGCCTCCCTGCTCCACGGCGGCCGATTCTACTCAAGGCGTGTTCTCAGGGGAACTCCAAGCATTCCGAAGAGGGCCACTCCCGGCTTGATCTCGCGCCAGAGAAACTCGAAGATCGAGCGCCGGCTTGACGAGGCTGTTCGCTGCGAGTGGCGGATCCGCCAGGCGCGGGAACTCTGGATCGAAAGGCGAGGACTGGATGAGCTGGGGGATCTTGGTGGTGATCGTGGTCGTGGGTCTGCTGGCTCTTTGGGTCGGCGGGACCTACAACCGTCTCGTGGCTTTGCGCAATCGATACAAGGCGGCGTTCAGCCAGATCGACGTCCAACTCAAGCGACGCTACGACTTGATCCCGAACCTGGTCGAGACGGCCAAGGGGTACATGGCCCATGAGCGGGAGACCCTGGAGGCGGTCACCCAGGCGCGGAACGTCGCGGTGACGGCCGGCCGGGCGGCGTCGGCCAATCCCGGCGACCCCGCGGCGATGGCCGGGCTGGCCGCGGCCGAATCCCAGTTGACCGGAGTCCTGGGGCGGCTCTTTGCTGTGGCCGAGGCCTACCCCGACTTGAAGGCCAATCAGAACATGCTGGCGCTACAGGATGAGCTGCGATCGACCGAGAACCAGATTGCCAGCGCGCGGCAGAACTACAACGAAGTCGTGATGGTCTACAACACCACCCGGGAGACGTTCCCGAATTCCTTGGTCGCCAATGCCTTCAACTTCGCCGAGGCCAAGCTGTTCGAGGTCGACGTGGAGAAGGAACGCCAGGCGCCGCGGGTGGCGTTCTAAGTGCCCGATCCACCGTCCCTGGCACGTTCGGAGTTCCGGGTTCAGCCGGTTCGCGGGTTGGGACGGCCTACCGCCGGCTGCCGCTGGAGGGTTGGTGTTTGAGCGGATCTTCCGGCCAGGCGTGCTTGGGATATCGGCCCCGCAGGTCCTTGCGAACCTGGTGGTAGGTAGTGGTCCAGAAGCTGAAGAGGTCGTCGGTGATCTGCACCGGCCGCGAGTGGGGACCGAGCAGGTGGAGAAGGACCGGGACCCGGCCGCGGGCCAGGCGCGGGGTTTCGGTCCAGCCGAACAGCTCCTGAATCCGGGCGGCCAGGACGGGAGGGCGCCCGGCTTCGTAGCTCAAGCGGACCCGGCGACCGGTGGGGAGGGTGAGGGACTCGGGCGCACTCTCGGCGAGCTCCCGCATCTGGCGCGGATCCAGCCGGGCTTGCAGGAACGGCACGAGGTTGACCGGGCGGACTTCGTCCCAGGAGGACTGGCCGCGACAGACCTCCTCGAGGATGCCGGCGAGCTCCTGGTCGTCGAAGGCGGGCCAATTCAGCTCGGGCAGGCTCCGCCGGAGGAACTCGATCCGCGCCAGCCAGGCCGCGACCGGCGGTTGGTCCTGGAAGAAGCGCGCCGCCTGGGGTCTCAAGGCGGCGGCGAGCAGGAGGCCCGCCGCCTCGGCATCGACGGTCGGATTCGCATCCTCGCGGAGCAAAAGATCGAGATACCACAGCCGGGTCGTGCTGATGACCCGTCGCCGTGATTCGTCGTAGTGCGTCGACGCCTCGCGGCGGAGGAGATGGGGGACGTGTTGCTCCAGCCAGGGGAGCCGCACGACACTGGCCAGGCTGACCTGAACCTCCCGCCGACCGCCGCGGCTGTCCTCGCGCGCGTCCAGGGCCAGGTAAAGCTCGGCGTCGCGGATGACGGATCCGGGCGCGAGCCGGACACCGCGGCCCCCGACCATCAGGCCGGTTCCGGTCGCGCCGCGTCGCTTCACCAGACGATCGGGGTAGGCCAGCAAGAGCCAGAGCAGGATCGATTCGGTGGGGCCGACGTCCCGGTCGGTCGCGGCGAGGCCGGCAGGCCGATCCGCCATCGCGACCCTGCGGAGTAATTGATCGCGCAGCAGCGCCACCTGGCGCGCGGCGGCTGGGTCGATGCCTCGAGATCTCAAGGACGGGGAGAATCGCGCGGCCTCGGCCTCGGCCAGCCGGTCGAGGCGGACGAGGACGTCCGAGGGAGCACTGGCGTCCGTCGTCGGCAGCGGCTTGGAAGCCGGGTTGGCAGTCTGGCGGACGACAAGATCCTTCTCGGAGAGCAAGGCGGCGGCGGCCGCGCCGTCGCGAAGTTGTCCGGCGTCCGCGGCCGCAAGCATCAGCCGCGCCAGCCGGGGATGGACTGGCAGATCGAGCATGCGTCGTCCCAGGGGCGTGATTCGGGGCGGATCGCCCTCGACCGCTCCCAGCAGCCCGAGCAGCCGCTCCGCGGCGGCCAGTCGATCAGCCCCGGGGGCTTCGTACCAGCGGAATCGAGTCGGGTCGCTCTGCCCCCACGAGTGCAAGGCGAGCACCGTCTGGCTGAGGTCGATCCGATGAATCTCGGGTGGGTCGAAGGCGGGGACGCCCCGCTCGTCCCGGACGGACCAGAGCCGGATGCAACGGCCGGGACCGGTCCGCCCGGCTCGGCCCGCGCGTTGATCGGCCGAGGCGCGACTGATCCGCCCAAGGCTCCAGCGGTCGATCCCCCGACCGGGATCCGACACCACGACCCGTGCCAGGCCGCTATCAATCACCGTGGTCACCCCGTCGATCGTCAGCGAGGTCTCGGCGATGTTCGTGCTCAGGATGATCTTGCGGCGATCGCTGGGTTGCAGGGCGCGGTCCTGGTCGGACGACGGCAGCGAGCCGTGCAGCGGGATGACCACGGCGCCCGATTCGCTGGCCAGCGGCGCGAGCCGGCCCTGAACCCGACGGATCTCGGCCAGTCCCGGCAGGAACACCAGGAGATGCCCCATCGCTGTCGGGTCGTGGAGCCAGTCCTGGATGATGGGGACCAGCGCCTCGGCGCTGGTCGGCCGTGGGGTCGGCCGGTATTCGATGGCGACCGGATGCGATCGCGCTTCGACCCGCACGATCGGACAGTCCCCCAGGAACCGCACGACCGGCTGGGCATCCAGGGTCGCCGACATGACCAGCAGGACCAGGTCGGGTCGGACTTCCTGCCGGACCTCGCGGAGCAAGGCCAAGGCCAGGTCGGTGTGGATGCTCCGCTCGTGAAACTCGTCCAGCACGACGGCGCCGATCGACTCGAGAAAGGGGTCGGCCAGGAGCTGCCTGGTGAGGATGCCTTCGGTCAGGAAGCGGAGTCGCGTGCTGGGCGAGAACCGGCGCTCGAAGCGGACCTGGTAGCCAACCTCCGTGCCCAGGCGCCAGCCCCGCTCCTCGGCGACCCGCGCCGCCGCGGCTCGAGCGGCCATGCGGCGCGGCTGGAGGACCAGCACCGTCGGGTTCTCGAGTGCGAGCAGACCGGCCTCGAGCAGGGCCACCGGCACGCGCGTGGTCTTGCCCGAGCCAGGCGGTGCCACCACGACCAGCGATCGACCCGCCAGGCCCTCGAGGATCGCCGGGATCGCTTCGTCGATAGGAAGAGGAGTCATGGGTGTCTTCGCCCGGGGATCCCCGCGACGCGGCCCGACCCGGCGAAACCGGGCCGATCGCGCGGGCTCCGTGTGCGGACAACTCAGCCTCGCGCGGGCCGGCCCAGCTTACTTCTTCTTCCGACGGACCAGCACCGGAGAGGCGGAGGAGTTCCCCCTCGGCGGCGTCACCACGTCCTTCATGGGAACCGGGATCAAGTGACCGTGCTTATACTCGTAGAAAGTGCCGCTGGGCGGTACCGGATTGAGCAGGGCGGTGCGGCGATGCGGCACCCCCGCGAAGATCAGCGTCGTGGCGGTCGACGGCTTGAACCGGACATGGCCGGCTCGGCCGATGAGCTGATTCGGGCCAGTACCCCCGATCAGTGTGTTGAATCCAAACCAGCCATGCTCGCGTGTCTCACTGCTTCCACCCTTGAGCACGTTGCGGCCACCGTGACCGCCATCGAGGGTCGCTGGGATGGTCACGCTGGGGTCGATGGTGATCTTGTCGTTGACCTTGGAGCCGAAGACGATAATGTGGTCAATGCTCGACACCAAGGGCTGGTTCACGTCGACCTGGCCGTTGACGATCACCTCGAGGACGGGGGCGCTGGGGCCACTCGGGCCGGGGACCTGGATGACGTCGATCGTGTTGGTGGCCGGATGGCGGCGGGGCAGTGGGGTCACGATCAGCACGGGCCCGACGACGCGCACGGCCCCGGTGCCGACCGGCGGCGCCGGTGTGACCGTGATGGTCACGGTCCCGGGGTTGCTCATGGTGGTGGCGGGGGTGGCCTGCGGGCCGGAGGCGGTCACCTGATACTGGAACGTATCGGTCCCTTGAAACCCTGGAGTGGGGGTGTAGCTGAGGGTCCCAGTCGAGGCGTTGAAATTGCTGATCGTGCCGTGGCTGGGCTGGGAGACCAAGGAGTAGGTCAGGGTGCCTGGGGTGCTTGAGCTGGGATAGCCGCTCTGGCCGGAGAGGGTAATCGACGTGGTGGCCGTGCTCGCCACCGTCGTCGTGACCGGGTTGGCAAACGGCTTGAAGTTGATCGCCGGGCTGCTCGGGCCGGCATAGGCGCCGACGGTCACCGTGAACGACTGGCTGGTCTGCGTGCCGTCGGTCGGATCGGTGGCCGTCACCGTGATGGTGGACGTCTCACCTTGCTTGGCCTGGGTGGTATCCAGCAGGAGCACGCCGTTGGGATTGGTGGAGGACAGGGACACCGAGCTCATGACGGGCGGGTTGACCGGCAGCGAATCCTCGCCGCCCAGGTTGGGGTTGGTCGTGACCGGGATCTGGGTCATCTTGGCCAGCGTGGCCTGCCCCGCGACCATCTGGCCGAAGATCGTGTAGTTGTAGCCCAGCTCCGAGTTGGGCGACCCGGTGGTGATGAAGAACTGGGTGTCGTTGGAGTTGGTGCCGCCCGCGTTGGCCATGGCCAACTGGTCCGTGCCGGTGAAGGCCAACTGCTGGACGTTCTCGTTGGCGAAGGGCGTGCCGGGCTGGCCGCTGTTGCCGGTGCCGTTGGAATTGGGAGCCCCACCCTGGACCACGTAATCGGTCGAGCCGGGGAAGCCGGTGGCGACCCGGGTGAACGTCTTGCCGTTATAGTAGCCGTCGTTGGTGAATTCCTGGATCTGACTGACCGTGTGGGGCGTCAAGCTCTGGAAGAGCTGGAAGGTCAGCGGACCGCTGAAGTCGTTGGCGGAGTTGGTGGGGTCGGTGTACTGGACGTTGATGGTCCAGAACGGGCCCGAGGCGATGGAGGCGGCGATCTCGGGATTGGAGGACGTGACGGTGAACGTCTGGGCGTCGGTGGTCCCGCTACCGTTGAGCGGCACGGTATAACCCTGCTGAGCGGGGACGGTCAGGTTGGAGATCGGCTGGAGTGAGGCGGTCAGTAATTGGCGGTCCTCCAGGGTTTCCCAGTGCAGGTGCCGGGTCGCGCGCCGTGAGGCCCGGGAGCTTGTTCCTTCTCCGGGCCGTCTCGGCTGGCAGCGCCCCCTGCGAATGCGGTCCCACATACGCTACCTCCTGCGGCTCGAGGCGATCGACCTGCGAACCCCTCGCGCGAAACACCCCACCGGCTGCCTGCCCCGGTAGCCACGGCTTCTCTATCGGTTGTAGGGACAGTCCGGCTTAAATCGGTCTTGCCGATGCCGGCCCCCCCCCGGCCGGAGCCAGCCGCTTGGGCCAGGCCCGATTCGGACGGTCCTTTGCTGAGAGTGTTGCCACGATTCACCTTGCGTGAATTGCACCAACAAATGCGGTTGACAGTGCGGTGCGGTCTGTCTATAGTCGTGAGAGAAACCCACAGACTTGCATGCACCGAGAGACGATCCCGGACCCGTCACGGGGCCGCCGTCGCGTGGATGGCGCTGAGTCACGCTCAGCTTCCCCCGTCCGACCTGGGTCCTTTCCCGAACGCCGCTTCGCCTGTCTCGAATCATCTCGGCGACGTCTCCGCATTGAACGCTTGGTCAGGATGGATCGCCAGGGGACGAGCCCCGAATTGTTGAGCATGAGTCGATGCTGAGTCCCGATCCGCGCAGACCACCCGAGCAGGCTTCTGACAGCGTCGACACCGCGCCGCCGCCGGTCGAGAGCGCCGGGGGCAGCGAGCCGGACCCCGGCCTCACGGTGGTCCGAGGGTCCAGCAGCTCCGCGCAGCGACGCCTGGGCGCCGCGGGCCCTCCCGCCCCGATCACCCTGCCCCGCCCCGGCGCGGTGATCGCCACGTTCCTCCTCGAGGAGGCCATCGGCGCGGGGGGCATGGGTGCGGTCTTCCGCGCCCTCGACACCCAGCTCGATCGGCACGTTGCCCTCAAGCTCCTTCCCCCCGATCAAGCCGCGGACGCCGAGGTCGTCCAACGGTTCTACCAGGAGGGCCGCTCGGCCGCCCGGCTCGATCACGAGAACATTGCCCGAGTCTTCAGTATCGGGCAGGACGGCTCGTTTCATTATATTGCCTTCGAGTACATCGAAGGGGTGACCCTCCGACAGCGGGTGGAAGCCTCGGGACCCGTGAAGATCGCCGAGGCGGTCGACATCGCGCTCCAGATCGCTCATGCCCTGGTGCACGCCTGCGAGCGAGGCGTGGTCCATCGCGACATCAAGCCGTCGAACATCATCCTCATGCCCCAGGGCCGTGCCAAGCTGGTTGACATGGGGCTGGCGCGGCGCTTCGAGCGGGGCAGCGACCACGGGCTGACCCAGAGTGGGATGACCCTGGGTACGTTTGACTACATCAGTCCGGAGCAGGCGCGCGACCCGCGGGACGTGGACGTGCGGAGCGACCTGTACTCGCTCGGCTGTACGCTGTTTCACATGCTGAGCGGCCGGCCCCCCTTCCCGGGGGGAACGGTGCTCCAGAAGCTGATCCAGCATCAGGAAGAGCTGCCGCCGGATCTGCGC
This sequence comes from Isosphaeraceae bacterium, assembly GCA_021324445.1. Lineage (GTDB taxonomy): Bacteria > Planctomycetota > Planctomycetia > Isosphaerales > Isosphaeraceae > JAJPJC01. The sequence goes on along the minus strand of JAJPJC010000395.1, from coordinate 3,426 downwards.
TCGCTGAACCCGGAAGTCCCTGCCGATCTGGCCGCGGTGATCACCCGCTTGATGGCCAAGGACCGGGACCGGCGCTACCAGAGTCCCGAGCAACTGGTCCGCGATCTGCTGGGCGTGGCCGCGGCCTTGGGCTTGGAGCGAACCCCGGCCGAGCTCGAGTACTGGATGGCCCGCGGCCATCGGCCGACGTGGGAACACCACCTGGTCTGGCTGCTCCCGGCGGTGGGCTTCGTGGTGGTGATCTCGGGACTGGTGTGGTGGGGGCGCGAGTTCAGCAAGCCGTCGACGCCGGCGGCGCAGCCCGAGGCGGCGGCCCTGGCGCGGCTGCCTCAAGAATTGAACCTGACCGGGGGTTCGGCCGCGGCGGAAGCCCAGCGATCGCCCGCGTCGGGGCGACTGGACCCCGACCCGATCAGCTCGGCGCCGGCCTACCCCCGCACGATCCCGGTGAATTCGAATGAGGACCTGCTGGCGGTCCTGGCCACGGCGCCGCGGCGGTCGGTCATCGTCTTGAGCGACGACGGTCCCTATCGGCTGGGCGGTTGGAACTGGTCGGCCCGGGCGCCGAAGTCGCTGACCAACGCCGACCTGACGATCAAGCCGGAGCCGGGCGTCCGGCCTCGACTCCGGTTTGCCGGCGAGCCGCTCTTCCCGGACGAAGCGCCGTCGTGTCTGCTCCAGTTCACAGGTGGACACGTGACCATAGAGGGCCTCGAGTTCGAGCTCGATGCGGTCGCGGCCGAGGAGCCCGTCGCGGCGATCCGGATCGAGGGGACCGAGCTGACGCTCCGGGGCTGCTCGTTCCGCCTCAATCCCTCCGACGGTCGCCCCGGCCGGGACCTGGCAGCCCTTTCGATCCGCGGCACTCTGGCGCGGAGCCCGGGCGGGGAGCGGCCCCCGGCTCTGGTCGCCGAGAGCTGCCATTTCGACGGCGGCCAGGTGGTCGTGCTGGCCGAAGGCCCGGCTGAGGTTGTGCTCCGCGACTGCACCATGGGCCCGGCGCAGCCGTCGATCTGGTTCGACAACAGCCGCGCCGCATCCCCAATCCCCTGCGAGCTGCGGCTGCTGCACTCCAGCATCCTGGCCGGTGCCGGTCCGGTCTTCCGCTTCGACGGCAGCCTGGTCCGCGTCTGGGTCGACGACAGCGTGATCGCCACCGCCGGTCGAGCAGCGGCGACCCTGCTGGCCGTCGACGACCCGCGGAACCTGGTCTGGCGGGGCCGCTCCAACGTGTACTCCCGGATTGGGGTCTACCTGGCCTCCGCCGGCAAGGACGGGCCGGCGGCGACCATCGGCGATTTCGCGAGCTGGGCCGATACGACCGAGTTGCGTGAGTCCGGCAGCCGGGTCGTCGAGGGCCCGGTCTGGGAGGCTGCGGAGCCGTTGCAAGCGCTGAGGCTCGAGCGGGAGAATCCCACGCGCGTCTTCCTGTTGAGTCCCAGTCTGGCGGCGGCGCAGCGGGGCGCCCGCCACGGGCCGTTCGGCTCGATTCTCCTCCATGCGCGGCCGGTGAATCGGACCATGTCCGAGCTGGTCGAACCATCCGCGGCCGCGCGGCGCGGCGCGGCGGAGCCGCCGGGCGGGCTGGCGACCGCCGTCCTGCCCAAGCCGAGCCCCGTCCCGCCGGACCTCACCGTGGCGACGGCCACGCCGCCGGCACCGCAAGCGGTCGACAGCGGTTCGTCCCCGCCGTCTCAAACCAATCCGATGGATCTTCCTTCGATGCCGCCCATGGTGCCGGCGGCGAGCGGATCGTCAACCGACACGGAATCAGCGGCGGGCTCGGAGGTCCCCGGGCTGCCGCCCGCCGAGCCTGCCGCGCGGCCTGAGCCGGCCAAGACGGCCTCGAAGCCGAGCCCCGCCGCCGGACCGGTCCCGGCCGTCACCGGCGTCGCGGGTGAGGACCTGATCCGCGGGAGCGAGCAATTCCTCTCCCGGGTCAAGCGGCTGGGACGTCAGGGCGGCTCGTTGTGGATCGCGGCCGGGGCCGACCTCGAGCTGCCGACGGTCCTGCTCGATGGGATGGGCCGGGTCCAGCTTCGTGCCGAGCCGGGCCCGCGCCGGCCCCGGCTCCGCTTTCGAGCACCGCTGGTGCCACCGGGCTCGCCGGCCGACTGGACCGTGTTGTTCCAGGTGCGCGCCGGCACGCTGGAGGTCCAGGGCCTGGACCTCGTGATCGCCGAGCAAGATCTCTTTCGTGCCGACCGGCTCGCCGCCGTCGGCCTGCTCGCGGGTGCCGAGTTGACCATGGCCGACTGCACGGTCACGCTGAGGTCCCGCCATCCGTCGGCCGCCGTCTTCGTGGCGCCGCCGCACCGCGAGGCGACCCGGGTCCCAGCCCCCGAAGCGGCAGCGACCCGCGGCGCCCTGATCCAGCTCCGCAACTGCTTCCTCCGCTCTGGAGGCGACGGCCTGACCGTTGCCGGCGACCGCAAGCTCACGGTCGAACTCGATAATGTCCTCGCCGCCACCGAAGGCAGCCTGGTGCACGCCCTGGGCCGACTCCGAGCAGCTTCCCTTGTGGAGCCCGCCATCACAATCCAGCTCGACCAGGTGACCGCGCGCGTCAAGGGAGGACTCGTCCACCTGGAGAGCACGCCCGACGAGCCGGAACTGGCCTCCGTGGTCATTCGGGCCGAGAACTCGATCCTGAGCACCGCCGCCGGGGACCATCCCCTCTTCCGGCTCGAGGGCCAGGGCCAGCTCGATCAGCTCCGGGACAAGCTCCGATGGGAGGGGCGCAAAGTCGCCTATCACCGGATCAAGACCTATCGACGCGATGAAGTCGTTCAGACGGGCGTCTCGCCGCGCACCTACGACCGCAACGACTGGACCAACGCCTTCCTCCCCAAGGATGAGTCGCCCCTCCTGGGCGAGATCCAGTTCGCGCGTGAGAGCGATCCCGCCAAGGCTCCCTGGACCGTGCAACGGGAGGATCTCCGCCCAGCGGCCGGCAGCCCCGTCGCCCAGGTCGGGGCCGAGGTCGACCGAGTCCCACGGGCTCCCTCCGAGGGCGACTTCTGAGCCCTTTGGGAAGCTCGAGCGTCGGGCCGGTCGCCACCTCGGGCCGAGAGCCGAATCCTCAGACCGAGTGGGGCGTAGCCTGGCGAGTCCTCGTTGCGATGCGATCGGCCTGCGAGAGAGCGGCCTTATCGTTCCTGGCCCAAACCTGCAAGAGTAGGACGATTCCCGGAGTGCGGTAGTGAGCATCACCGACGCGATAGGAGCCGCTCTTGCCGCGGCCCGAGCCAGGCGGCGCGAAGCGAAGCTTGCGCAGGCCTCCAGTGCCCTTCACGAGCGGTGCCCCATCCGGATCCGACTGAGAGTCTGTCTCAGAAGCCCGGTCTGACAGTTGTAGGGTGGGTGCAACTCACCAACGGAAGACCTTGGCAGCCTTGATGATCGGTGGGTTTCACCCACCCTACG
>JAJPJC010000220.1 GCA_021324445.1 Isosphaeraceae bacterium | reverse complement strand
CGTAGGGTGGGTGAAACCCACCGATCATCAGTATTACCAGGGCTTTGCGTTGGTGGGTTGCACCCACCCTACAACCGTCAGACCCGGCTTTCGGAACAGACTCTAAGACCCTCCCACAGGATTGGCGGGAGGCGCGCCGGCTGGCGAAGCACGCCGGCTTTCAGGCCACCCCGAGAGATCTCGGAGATTGCCTGATCTCGGCGATCTCAGATCGGCTCCATCTCGAGATCCTGACCGACGACAAGGGACTCATCAGGCAACGGGGTCGGACGCGCCGGCGACGACGATAGCCTGCGCTGGAGAAGGCCCTACCACCGGGAGGGAGATCATGGGGCGTGAGTGCGATCGGAGGACGGCTGGCGATTTCGCGACGCGGCCGGATCGATCCGAGTTGTTCTCGAACCTCGTCTTTTACCGCCAAGGGCGAGTCGACGGGGCGATCCACACGGGGATCGACGCCTTCGAAAGCCCATTGCTGGAGTCGGTCGAGAACGAAGCGCCCGACGACGAGTCGGATCCGGTCCTTGCTTGGGCCATCGAAGTGCGATGCAAATGAGCCAGAAACTCGCTGTCCCTCATCGCGGGGACAGGCTGACCATCGGGATGGTGATGCTCCTGATCGCCGGGGCGGCTTTCGGTCTTTGGCTGATCATCGACCAGTTCCGATCGCAGTTTCAGGTGGGCAACAGCCCGGAGGATCGAGTTGGCCACTGGCTTTTCCTACTGGTCTTCGTCCTCGGGGGGTTGTCGCTGGTGGGGCCACCCCTGTTGCTCTGGACCGCGCGACGACGGCCTTGGGGAGCCGGGAGACTCCTCTGGTTCGCCCACGGCACGGCGGCATGGTTGCTCTGGCCGCCGGTCGTCTATCTCCGCGTTCGGGGCGTATTACCACGGGATTCGATGAGCGCCGTTTGCTACTTCTACGGCACTCCCTTGATGGCTGTGTACGTCACTCTCACGCTCCTGGCCGGCGGCTACTTGGGACGCTCCCGTCGGCGCCGAATCTCCCGCTCCTGGCAGGAAACCTTCGGCCTCCTCCTGGGCCTCGCCTGGGCATGCACGGGACTCTATTGGATTTCGCTATTCTATCGTGAAGATTTCCGACGGTGATCCGATCCAGAAGGATGACAACCCCATGAAAACCGGCATGAACCTGTTGTTGTGGACCACCCACGTCACCGAGCAGCACGACGCGCTCCTCGACCAGATCAAGGCGCTGGGCTTCGACGCGGTCGAGATCCCGATTTTCGACACCGCCGACCTGGCGCCGTTCGAGCGGCTGGGGAAGCGGCTCAAGGCGTTGGGCCTGAGTGCGACGGCCGTCACGGTGATGGGGGCGGAGAACAACCCCATCTCACCCGATGGGACGATCCGCAACGCTGCGGTCGCGCACCTCGACCGCGTCATGGAGTGCGGCCAGGCGTTCGGCTGCGAGATCCTCTGCGGCCCGATCCACTCGGCCATCGGCGTCTTCTCGGGGCACGCGCCGACTGATGACGAGTTCCAGTGGGGAGTCGACACCTTCCAGCGTGCCGCCGAGAAGGCCCAGGCGCGCGGCATCCGGATGGCCGTCGAGTACCTCAACCGGTTCGAGCTCTACTTTTTGACCACCGTGAAGCAGACCGTCCGCTTCGTCCGGGCCGTGAACCATCCTTACTGCAAGATGATGTACGACAGCTTCCACGCTCATATCGAGGAGAAAGGCCAGACCCAGGCGATCGCCGCGTGTGCCGCAGAGACCATCCACGTGCACGTGTCGGAGAACGACCGCGGCGTGCCGGGGACCGGACAGGTTCACTGGGACGAGTTCTTCTCCGGGCTGAAGCAGAGCGGTTATGACGGCTACCTCACGATTGAGGCGTTCGGCCGGGCGCTGCCGGCCCTGGCCGCCGCCACGCGCGTCTGGCGCGACTTGTTCCCCGACGCCATGGACGTGTGCCGCGACGGCCTGGCCTTCGTCAAGTCGCGGCTGTGATCGAAGTCCGCGGAACCCAAACGAACCGGACACCAACGGTCGGTGTCCGATCCCTTGACCGACAGGGCGTGATCCTGGCCCGGAGGACTGTATGCGCGAGCAAGTCCGGAAGTTCGGATGGACGGCCGTGGGGCTGGTCCTGGTCCCCTTCGTGATGGCCCAGTCGCCGGCGCCGCAGGCCCCGGGGACGCAGGCTCGCGGCGAGCCGCCGGCCGCGAAACCCCAGACCCGCCCGCACGGGCAACGCCGTCGGGTCGACCCGGCGGCCGTCACCGTCGAGGATGGTGACGGCGTCATCATCCGCTGGAGCGACGCGGATACCGAGATCGTGCGGATTCTCGGCATCGACACGCCCGAGATCCGCCGCCTGGAGCACGATTTGCCCTATGACCAGCCGCTGGGCCCCGAGGCCAAAGCCTTCGCACAAGGTGCCTTCGCCGCGGCCACCGACGTGGAGCTGCTCCGCGCCCCGACCCTCGATCCCTATGGCCGGACGCTGGCCTATCTGTTCGTCAACGGGCGCAACTTCTCGGTGCTGGCGATCAAGGCCGGGTTCACGACCGAGACCGTGAGCCATTATGGAGACAACGGCCTGCCGCGCGAGGCCGCCGAGGTCCAGGCTGCGGCCAAGGCCGCGACCGCGCCCCTGGTCTTCGAGCCGCCCCACCAGTTCCGGGGCCGGATGCGCGCCCTGTCAACCTGGCTGAAGCAGAACGGACAATACCCCAAGAATTGAGCGCCCGACCGCCTTCGAGCACCCGGCCGGTCCGGGTTTGGGCCAGCCAGGGCGATCGGCGTTCGAACCCAATTCGTGAGGACGAACATGCCGATCGTCGGCTGGAAAGGGGAGCGCGCACGGCTGGTCCCCCCCGACCGGGCGCTCCACCTCGAGAACGCGCTAACCTGGCTCAACGACCCCGAGATCACCGCGGCGCTCAAGCTCAACCTGGGCGTTTCCCGGCGCCAGGAGGAACTGTTTTTCGACCGGATCGAAAACCGCCGGGAGAACGACTTCACCTGGGCGATCCTCGATGCGACCGAACGGCACATTGGCTTCATCGGCCTGCACGAAATCAACTGGCGGCACCGCTGGGCGGTCGGCGGACTGGTGATCGGCGACCGGTCGGCCTGGGGGCGGGGTTACGCCACCGATGCGGTCCGGATCCGGACCAGGTTCGCCTTCGGCGAGCTGGGCCTGCACCGGATCGAGGGCCACACCATGAACCCGGCGATGAAGCGGGTCTATGAGAAGTGCGGCTATCGCCACGAGGGCTTGGCCCGGCGCAAGTTCTGGCGCGACGGCCGCTGGCACGACGCCGACTTGTATGCCATCCTCGACGAGGATTGGTTCGCCGCGAGGGTTGACCAGTCCTGAATCCTCATCGCCCGGGGCTCCGGCAGCCGGGCGGGATCGTTCAACTTGGCGCTTCGGGACTCAACTCCGATGGCTCGCTCCCCGGAACCCGCTCGCCTGTTCCAGCAACCGGACCTCCCCGCGCAACGCCACTACGAGATTTGTCGCGCCTCCTTCCACGACGCCATCACCGCCGACGCGATCGCCCAGCGATTCCATCTCCACGTCCGCTCCGTTCGAGCGATCCGCGACTTGGCCCGCGCCCCCGACGTCCAGGCGTTCTTCCCGGCCGCCGCGCCCGGCCGCAAGACCGCCCCGAAACGCGATTCCATCTCCCAGCGGGCCTGCGAACTCCGGCGCCAAGGGGCCACCCTGGCCGACCTCCACAGCCGCGCGGAAACGCGCGGGGTTCGATGTCAGCGAATCGTACCTCTTCCGGGTGTTGGGCCGCGCCGGCTTGACCGCGACTCGCCACGGCCGCCCCTTGCGGCGACCGGGCGACCGCGCCAACGACGGCTCCCTCGTCCCCGAGGTCGCCGACGTCCACGCGCTGAACCTCGAGGAGGGACGGCGGTTGCCCACCACAGCGGCCGGCCTCTTCCTCTTCCTTCCCGTGATCCTGGACCTCGGCCTGCCCGGAGCCGTCACCCTGGCCGGTCTGCCCGGCTCGGTGCCGATCCCCCCGCTCCCAGCTCTGCCGGCTCGGCTGGCCCCCAAGCTCCTCGGCACGCGGCCGAGCTACGCATGCTCGGCCAGCAAGTCCGCAACGGATTTCTTTGAGAGCCGTTAACGTCCGGTCAGTCCTCTGGTTAGCTCGCTCGGGCCGGGCCGAGCAGATTCGCATTCGCCCCGGACCTTGACTCCCCCTGCCTGTACTGACGTATAATTCCTCGCCAGCCACTTCAGGAGGACCCATGACACCCCGTTGGCACCGCTCGCTCGAGGAGCGCCAGGCCCGCTCCCGCGCTGTCCAGCTCCTGGCCGACCAGCCCCTCATCCGCGGCTCGCTCGTGCTCCAGCACCGCTCCTGCGGCAAGCCCTACTGCCGTTGCCGGCGCGGCCAGAAGCATCCGGCCCTGTATCTCCACACCCGCTCCGTCGACGGGCGGGTCCGCATCTACATCCCCCCGGCCCTCCACGACACCACCCGCCAGTGGGTCGACAACGGCCGCCGCGTCAAACGGCTGATCGATCGTGTCTCCCAGCACCACCTCCAGGCCCTCCTGGAGCGGAAGCAGGAGATCGCGGCGCGCAAGGGCCGGCCCCGCCCGGAGGCGCCCGCGCCGTGATGCGACGCTTCTGCGCCTATGCCGACAAGGTCTTCGACCTCGGCCGATGGCTCGCCGCCCTGACCGACTCCCGCACCCGGCCCCGCATCCCGACCGCCGCCGCCTTCGTCTGCGGCCTGATCCTCGTCGTCACCCGCCGCGGCGGCCTCAACGCCCTGGAACAGGACCTGCGCCTCCCCGGGCGGCTGCGTGGCCTGGTGGGCCCTCGGCCCCCGAGCGTCGACTCCGTCGGCCGGATCTATGCCGGGATGGACAGCCCGCCGCTGCGGCGTGACCTCGCCGACATCGCCCATCGGCTCAAGCCGAACAAGGCGCTGATCGGCATCGAGGGCCGCTACGTCGCCGCGATCGACGGCCACGAGTTCTTCTCCAGCCGCAAGCGCTGCTGCCCGCGGTGCCAGACTCGCACGCTCACCATCGATGGGCAGCCGGTGACCGAGTCCTCTCACCAGGGGGTGGTCTGCCATCTGATCGGCGAGGACCTGGCGCTGGCCCTGGACGTCGAGCTGCTCCGGCCCGGCGAGGGGGAGCAGACCACCGCCTTGCGGCTGCTGAAGCGGGTCTTCGCCGCCTACCCGCGGTTCTTCGACGTGGTGGTGGCCGACGCCTTGTACTTCGACGCGCCATTTATCAACTTCTGCATCGATCGGAACAAGCACGTGATCGTCACCGCCAAGGGCGATCACCGGCTGCTGGTGCAGGATGCCAAGGGGTTGTTCGCCCATCAGCCGCCGGGTCGTTGGGTCGATGCGAAGGGCAAGGGGACGGTCGACTTCTGGGACGAGGAGGGCTTCACCTCCTGCGAGGGGGTGAAGCGGCCGCTGCGAGTGATGCGCACCGAGGAGACGGTCCGACGACGGGAGCGGATCGCCGGGCGGTGGGAGGAGACGGAGGCGACGACGACGTGGTCGTGGGCGACGACGCTCTCGAAGCGGCAGATGTCGTCGCGGGGCCTGTGGCGGTCCGGCCATGGCCGTTGGGACATCGAGAACGACTGCTTCAACACGCTGGCGGCGCACTGGGGCCTGGACCACTGCTTCAAGCACGAGCCGACGGCGATCGTGAACTTCCTGCTGACGTCGTTGATCGCCTACGCGCTGTTGCAGGTCTTCTACCTGAGGAACCTCAAGCCGGCGGCGCGATCGGGGCTGACGCTGATCGGGTTGGCGCGGGAGCTGGACCGAGGTCTGGTGGGCTGCCGGGCACCGTGGGCCGGGTCATTGGCCCGGGCGCCCTGAGGCGCGGCGGGATCGGGTTCTGGACCGCCGGTGAGCGGCCCCTCGTCGATGACCGACGAGGCGGATGCGGGGAGACGGCGCGCGCGGTCCGGAAAAGCCGCCGGATGGCCCGGAGAGAGCAGGGTCCGCACAACCGCTACAGACCGAAAAGCCAAGAGACCCGCCCGGTCGAGGCGTTCGATCGGCCGCGGTCGTTCAGAAGCCGGCGATTTGCGGAACTGCTGAACCGAGGGCGGCCCAGTAGCAAGAATGCCGCGTCGGTGTTACCTTGGAAGCATCGCCGGCCCGACCGGGGAGTAACAAAAGCCAGTAACAAGCCGAAGAGTAACAATTATCAGGAGCATCGCCCTCGACGCAAGCAGCCAAATAGTAATGAGTTAGGTATTTCAGGAGAGGTGACCGAGAGGCCGAAGGTGCGGCACTGGAAATGCCGTGTGGTGTCACAGCCACCGCGGGTTCGAATCCCGCCCTCTCCGCTAAAGTCCAAGCACATGAAGTGTTTACGTCGTGGCACTGTGGGCCATTTCTCGCCTGGTTCAAACCCGGGTAACACTTGGCGGCGTAAAGCCTGCGGCCCATCGGCTGGAAGACCTTGTCCTGACATCCCTTGCGTCCGGACCACTCCGGTCGCACCTCGAGAAAAGTGTTACCCTGGCGCCGGGCGATTTGAACCAGGCGCCATTTTTCTTTCTTGTCTGTAAACCCGTTTCATGACATCCGGCCTCGTCCCCGGCGCGTCTTGTCCACGCCGTGCGCGTTTGCCTAAAACTCAACAGTTGCGCGGCAGACACGGGGCCGGCCATGATCGACTTCGACCTGGTCGCCTGGGATGACGAGGACAACGCGCGGGGTAATGTCCAGCACTTCGCGGCGAACGGTCTAATACGCATGCACCCCAGGACCCGCCTTGCACTGGAAGCTCTGCCCCCGGCAGCGGGCCGCTGCGGAAGCCGCCGTTGACCGGTCCGCAGCTATCCGGGTAACACCCGAGGGACAAGCGGAACAGGAGGAGGTGATCCGCAAAGTCCAACAGGAGTTCCCGCCCTTGGCGATCGACCCGGAGCTGGCCAAGGCGCTGGCCGCGCTGCGCGCGGAACGCGAGCGACAAGGGTTGAGCCGCTCCGACGTCTCGGAGCGGTCCGGCATCGACCGGGACACGCTCTCGAAACCCGAGACCGGCAAGGTATCGAATCCCACCGTCAGGGCGCTCCGCGCCCTGGCCCGCGCCCTCAACAAGCGGCTGTCGTGGTTGGTGATCGATGAACCGGCCGGCGCGGGCGGCTGATGAACTCGCGCGACGACAAGGTCACAGCCTTCACGGCCTGTCGCTTGGTTGACGGGACCACCATGATCGCGCGCCTGGGCCACCCACACAGCCCCGGCGCAACCGGCGGTCGATCAAGCCGGCCCGGCCAAGCACCACCGGGAGGGATTGAAGCACCCGCCCAGGACCGTGGACGAATTCCCTGCGACCCTGGAGCAGGAGGGGCTTGTACGGAGGATCGCCGTGCTTCGTCAGTTTTCGGAGCAGACATGAGCCCGGAAGGCCCGGCGAGCGGACGTCTTGATGAAGGCGTGAATTGGCTCAACCCGCGATCCAAAAGGCGAGAAGCAAGCACGCGCAATGTGCTACCCCCGGCGCGTGACCGAGGTATCGACAAGGTATGCGGAGGAGACGGTCATGACAGCGCCTCCAGGGATGATGCACTCATCCTACCAAGAACTGCCTGCCAAGTGCAGAATGCATTGCCTGTCCTTGTCGTCTGTTGACCCTCTGACCGGCCCGAGGATCACGGTCCGCGAGCCACCCGGAACGCCCGAACTGCGGCAGGACTCCCAGTCCCGCGATCAAATCCGACGTCCCGCCGGTTGCCGGAGCAGCCCGCGGCGCAATTATGTTACCATGGGGAGCGTGATCGCCGACAACTCAAGCGAGACGGACCGCTTGCTGCAACGCGCCGCGGGCGGCGATGAGGAGAGCTGGGGCACTCTGCTCACCCGGCACGAGGGGAAGCTGCGCCGCATGGTCTCCCTCCGGATGGACCAGCGGATGCAGGGGCGCGTCGATTCGCAGGACATCGTCCAGGAGGCGTACCTTGAGGTCTCCAAGCTTCGGGCGGATTACCTGCGTCAGCCGGCGTTGCCATTCGTCCTCTGGCTGCGCGGTATCGTCGGCAACAAGCTGCGCGAACTGCACCGCCATCATCTGGGCACCCAGATGCGCGACGCCGGCCGCGAGGTCCCGCTGTACCACGGCGCGATGCCCGAGGCGACGTCCGCCGCCCTGGCCGCCCGGCTCCTGGGTCACGCCACTCGGCCCAGCGAGGCGGCCGCGCGGGCCGAGGCCAAGGCCCTCCTGCTGGCGGCGCTCAACGCCATGGACCCGATCGATCGCGAGATCCTGGCCCTGCGGCACTTCGAGCAACTGACCCCGGCCGAGACCGCCCAGGTGCTGGGCATCAAGGAGAAGGCCGCCGGCATGCGCTACGTCCGCGCCATCAAGCGCCTCAAGGAGATCCTGGCCGCGACCGGGATGATCGGACCCTGACGATGAACGAATCCAGCACCGGACCCGACTTGCTGAACGACCTGGCCAACGACTTCGCCGAGCGCTACCGCCGCGGCGAGCGTCCCAGCCTGGCCGAGTACACCGCGAATTACCCGGAGCTGGCGACCGAGATCCGCGACCTGTTTCCCGCCATGGCGGTGATCGAGGAGCTCGGCTCGGTCGTGGCGGGGCCGCCCGGCCCACAGGCCAGGACCGCCACGTCGGACGGCGCCGCGCCGCGGCAACTGGGCGAGTACCGCATCCTCCGTGAGGTGGCCCGCGGCGGGATGGGGATCGTCTACGAGGCGGTGCAGGAATCCCTGGGCCGGCACGTGGCCGTGAAGGTGCTGCCGTTCCAGAGCCTAGCCGACGCCTGCCAGTTGGAGCGGTTCCGCCGCGAGGCCCGGGCGGCGGCGATGTTGCACCACACCAACATCGTACCCGTCTTCGGCGTCGGCGAGCATGAGGGTACCCACTTCTTTGCCATGCAATTCATCCGGGGTCAGGCCCTGGATTGCGTCCTGCGCGAGCTGCGAGGCCGGCGCCGAGCCGAATCCGATGACGCCCGGGATTTCGCCGAGGGGCCGGTCCCATCCGGCGGAGGGAAGGCCGACCCGGAGGTGACCGTCACCCTGGCCGGGGCGCTGATGACGGGCCGATTCGCGTCCGATCCGGAGGCGAGGGACGCCCATGACGCCCAGGGAAAGGGACAGCCCCCCGCTGGCGTCCCGGCCGGTCCCGGCCCGGCATGCCCGCGTGGTTCCACGACCGAGGTCTTCGGGGCCGGCTCGGAATGGAACAGCAAGTCAGACATGCCCTACTTCCGGAGCGTGGCCAAAGTCGGCCTCCAGGTGGCGGAGGCCCTGGCGTACGCCCACCACCAGGGCGTCCTGCACCGGGACATCAAGCCGGCGAATATCCTGCTCGACACCGAGGGCACGGCCTGGGTAACCGACTTCGGCCTGGCCAAGGCGGACGGGTCGGACGATCTGACCGGACCGGGCGACCTAGTGGGGACGCTACGGTACATGGCGCCGGAGCGGTTCCTTGGCCAGGCCGATCCGCGGAGCGACATCGTCAGCCTGGGCTTGACCCTTTACGAGATGGCCACGCTGCGCCCGGCGTTCGCCGCACCGGAGCGGGCCCAGTTGATCGCGCGGATGCTCCACGACGAGCCGCCGCGGCCGCGCGCAATCGACGGCCGCATCCCCCGAGACCTGGAGACCGTGATCCTCAAGGCGATCGCCAGGGAGCCGGCCCGGCGCTACCAGACGGCCGGCGACCTGGCCGACGACCTGCAACGCTTCCTGGCCGACCGGCCGATCCGGGCGCGGCGGATTCGCTGGCCCGAGCGGCTGTGGCGCTGGTGCCGCCGCAACCCCGAGCTGGCCACGGCCAGCATCGCCGCGGTGGTCCTGACGATCGTCCTGGCCGCGGGCTCGACCTGGGCCATGCTCGTCTACCGCGGCAAGGTCGCCCAAGTCGAGCGTGCCGAGGTCGCGACGCGGACGGGCCTCTTCGACGCGCTGGTGGACCGGGCGCACGCTATGCGGGTCAGCCGGCGGATGGGACAGCGCTTCGACAGCCTGGACGCCCTGGCCCGGGCGGCCACGATAGCCCGGGAGCTGAAGCTGCCCACCGCCCGGATTGATCCACTCCGCGACGAGGCGATCGCCTGCCTGGCCCTCCCCGACCTGAAGCCGACCGGCCGGGTCATCCATCGGCCCGCAACGGCCATCCAGATCGCGTTCGATTCGACCATGACGCGCTATGCCCTCCGGTTCGCCGACCGGATCGAGGTCCGCCGCGTCGTCGACGACGGGGAGGTCGCTCGCTTCGAGGCCCGGGGCGATCGCGAGATCCAAGTCTTTGCTTTCAGCCCCGACGGACGCTATCTCGCGACCACGCATTATCCCGGCTTCGCCCTGACGGTTTGGGACATCGAACAGGGAGTCATCTCCGTGAACGATCCGGGCCAGGTCGCGGGGGGGGCGGCCAGATTCAGCCCGGACAGCCGCCGGATCGCCGTGGCCCATGCGGATGGGGAGTTCCTCATGTACGACCTGGCGACCGGTCAGCCCGGCCGGCGCTGGCGCGAGCGGGCACCCTCGGACCCGGCCTTCAGTCCCGACGGGATCCAGATCGCCCTCGTCGAGAACGATCAGAGAGTCTCCAGTTCCCTACGCATCCTGAAAGCGGAGTCGGGCCGGATCGTCCGGTCGATCCCCATTCCCAACCTGAGTCTCGTTGGGATCGTTTGGAGTCCCGACGGCACCACGCTGGCGACGCCATGCGAGGATTCCAAGATCTACCTCTGGGACGCCGCCACCGGCAACCGGAAGGCGGTCCTCGAGGGCTCGACCAACACCGGTTTGCGCGCCAGCTTCCACCCCGCTGGCACGCTGCTGGCCAGCAACGGCTGGGAGGGTCGGCTGCGGCTCTGGGATGCGGCCCTGGGTCTTCAGATCTCGAACGTGACCGGCTGGTCGGGGACCGAATTCAGCCGGGACGGACGGATCGTCGGCTGTCTCGAGGACCGGTTCACCACGTATCAGGTCGATCCGGCTCTCGAATACCGGACGTTCGCCCATGCGTCCGTCAAGCCGACGGAGTATCAATCTCTGTCGATCCGCCGCGACGGCAGGGTGCTGGCCGTTGGCACCGGCCGGGGCGCGGTGCTCTGGGACCTCGCACACGGCCAGGAGCTCGCCTTCTTGCCGATCGGCAACGCCTGGCACTTGATGTTCGAGCCGTCGGGCGACCTGCTCACGAGCGGTTCGATCGGCATGTGGCGCTGGCCGGTCCGGCTCGATCCGGACCGAGGTGAATTCCACATCGGCCGACCGCGCCAACTTCCTTTGCCGGAGAGCCTTGGTGGCATCGCCGCGGACCGGACGGGACGGATCGTGGCCCTCGCCGACATGGACTTCGCCTTCGTCGCGACCCCGGAGCGGACGATCCATGTGGGGCCGCTGGACGAGTGCCGCGCCGTCGCCATTAGCCCGGACGGGGAATGGTTGGCGACCGGTAATCATGATCCGGCGAGGGGCGCGCAGGTCCGGCGCATCCGCGACGCCACCAAGGCGACGGAGCTGGCGATTGATCAGCCCACAGGGGTCGTCTTCAGCCCCGATGGACAATGGCTGATGACGATGGCATCACCGTGCCAGCTCTGGACGGTCGGCACATGGCTGCCGGCGCGACAAATCGGCGGCGTGGGTCGCTGCTTCTCCCCCGACGGCCGACTGGTGGTCGTCGTGGACGCGAGCCGAGTGATCCGCCTGGTCGAGGTCGAGTCGGCACGCACGGTCGCGCGGCTTGAGAGCCCAGACTCGTGCAACGTGGCTTGGGCCAGCTTCAGCCCCGATGGCTCCCGCCTGGTGGTGACCACCAATGATGGCCCGGCCGTCCACGTGTGGGACCTTCGGGCGATCCGCCGCCGCCTGAAAGAATTGGGCCTGGACTGGGATGCCCCAGCCTATCCCGATGGCGACCCGGCCGACCCCTCGGCACCCGCTCTCCCACCGCTGCACGTCGACCTCGGCCCGCTCCCGCTGGCCGAGTCCCCCGAGCCCCGATTGTACGAGCCCGCGATCGCCGACCTGGAGGCCGCGGTGGCGTGCAAGCCGGACCAGCCGGGCGTCCGAGGACAACTCGCCAGACGTTGCAACAACTACGCGTGGAAGCTGGCCAACGCGATCGGATCGAGCCGCAACCCGGAGCGCGCGGTGGCCTTGGCCGGCCGCGCCGTCGACCTGAGGCCGAACCGCGGCATCTACCTCAATACGCTGGGCGTCGCCGAGTATCGCGCGGGCCGATATGCCGAGGCCATCGCGACCCTGGAGCGGAGCCGGGCCGCCGGCCATGGCCAATGCGAGGGTCTCGACCTCCTCTTCCAGGCCATGGCCTACTGGCGACTCGGCAACAAGCCGCTGGCGCTCACCTGCTTCGAAAAGGCGGCCCGGTGGATGGAGCGGGGCCGGCCCGACGATGACGATGAGGACCTCATCCGCTTCCGCGGCGAGGCCGCGGCCCTGCTCCAGGTGAAAGCCAAGTCAGAATCGGCGTCGAATGGGGAGTGAGCACCGGGTCGGACCGGATCGAAAAGCCCGTCATTTCGATGGGCGCGGCGCCGCGTTGGATTCCTCGATTTCGAAGCGATGTGGCTGTTGAAGCACTGCGCCGTGCCATGACCTCACCGCCCGGGCGCTCCCCCGGCGCGGCCGACGCAGCGATCGTGTCATGAACCGGCGGGCACGCTTTTGGCCGGAGCCTCTGGTCGCCCCCGCTCCGTCAGGACGCGCGATCCGTGTCCGACTCGAGTCAATCTCGCGAGCTCCGCCCGGAGTCTCTCGGATTCCCGGTTACCAACCGGGCGTCCTCCGCCATTAGCTTCATGGGGAACCTGATGGGCGCGGGAATCCAGCCCGACACCCACCTCGACACCGGCGAGGGTGAATGCCAGCTCGAGCCGTACCCTCTCCACCCGGGCGCCCCGCCTGCGCGCTTGCCGCGGTGGTCGTGTCATGATCTCGCAGGCCGGCCTTCGCCAGGAGACTTTCATCATGAGACTATCATCACGCATACAAATCCGGAGTTTTGTTCAAGGCTTGACCGAAGGCCGTCCCGATCGTTCGCGGTCGGCGGCACGAAAGCCGAAAGGACGTCGGTTCACCCTCGAAGCGCTCGAGGATCGGATGCTGATGTCGTACACGTTTACGCCCATCGCGGACACCAGCCCCGGCAGCCCGTACAGCGGGCTCCCGGTGGGCCAGGCGATCAACGATCGCGGGCAAGTCGCCTTCGTGGCGGTGCTGAAGACCGGCGGCGAGGCCATATACCGGACCGAGGGTGACGGTAGCCTGACGACCATCGCCCAGACCGACAGCCTCATCAGTGACTTCTACCTGTCGCCCTACATGAACGACAGCGGGACGGTCTCCTTCGGCGCCGACCTGACGGACGGGGCTCAGGCCCTCTTCACGGGTCGTGGTGGTGACCTGACGCGCATCGCGGACACGGAGCCGGCCAGCCCCTTCAGCAGTATCCCGAATCCCGCGGCGCGCATCGACGCCCGAGGGGAAGTTTACTTCCGCGCCACGTTGCGCTCCGGCGAAACGGGATTCTTCGCGGGCGACGGCGGGCCCACGAGCACGCTCTACGTCACCGGCGGCGAGTTCTCGGCGTTCCCCAGTAGCCTCGCGCACCAGGTCCATGGCGAGTTGGGGAGCTTTCGGGCCACGCTGAGCGGAGGACCGACCGGCGTCTTCGAGGGCAACGGCCTGGTCACCGAGACCCTCGTCACGGCTGGCGGAACCTACCGCGACTTCTACGGGGCCGAGATCAATGACCCGGGGACGGTCGCGATTCCCGCGGACCTGACGGCTGGCGGCCAGGCCCTCCTGGTTGCCGAGAACGGCACGCTCACGCCGTTCGTGGACACGACGGGCCCTTACAGCCAGATCCTCCCCAGCGGCCAGCTCAGCATCAACAACGGCGGCGAGATCGTTTTCGGAGCCACCCTGAAAGCCGGCGGCCGCGGTTACTTCGACGGCCCGGATCCGGTCGCAGACACGATCGTCGCCATCGGCGACGGACTCGCCGGGTCCACGGTCGTCGGCTTTCCCCAGAATTCCATGAATCCGCGGAGCCTGAACGATGCCGGCGAATTCCTGTTCCGCGCCACTTTGGCAGACGGCAGGACGGTCCTCGTGCGCGCCGACCCCGATGGCATTGGACATCAAAGCGAGGATGCTTCTCTGCCGGCCGAGGCGTGCATCGGTTTGTTTCCTCCGCCGGCTCCCATGTCCAGCACCCTCGCCTTTGCCCCGTCACCCCTCCCGGGCGATGGCCGGAGCCTGATTACCGATGGCCTCGTCCCGACCGCGGCGGCCTTGGCGCCCGCGGATGTGGAGCGTCCGGATCGGCTCTTTGTGGCCGGTATGGAGGATGGAACGAGTCTGTTTTCGCCGAAGTCGAGGCGCAATCCGTTGAGCTTCGCCGAGGATATCGGCGTGGACGCGGTTTCCTGGGAATAAAGGACACCGGATCGACCCCATCAATGCGTCGTCGCGAAAGTGGCCGGCGGGGTTCTGGCCGCCGAGCAAGACCCCCGCCCCGGTGTCCGGCCTGCGCGCTGGGGCTGTCGCCCAAACCATCACAAGCCAGGCCGCTTCCGAACAGGAGACAGAATCGATGTACCTGACCCCCGGGATGAACTCGCTGCCCTCCGGCTCGCGCCCCACCGGGTCCGGGCGGAGGCCGCGCTCCGCGGTCCGCAAGAATCGGTCCGCAACCCGACTGACCCCCGAAGTCCTGGAGGACCGCTGCCTGCTCAGCTTTCTGCCCGCGGTCAACTACGCCACCGGCCTCATGTCCTATTCGGTCGCCGTGGCAGACTTCAACCGCGACGGCAAGCCGGACCTCGTGACTGCGAACGTGGCAAGCAACACCGTCAGCGTGCTCCTGGGCAACGGCGACGGGACCTTCCGGGCCGCGGAGAACTTCGCGGCCGGCAGCGGACCCACCTCCGTGACGGCCGGGGACTTCAACAACGATGGCAAGCCCGACATCGTGGTGACGGCGAGCGACGGAGTGAGCGTGCTCCTGGGCAACGGCGACGGGACCTTGCAGGCGCCAAGGACTGTCGCCTCCGGTTCGTACCCCCCGTCCGCGGTGGTGGGGGACTTCAACGGCGACGGCAAGCTCGACCTCGTGGTGGGGAACTACTCTAGCGGCGATGAGCGCGTGTTCCTGGGCAACGGCGACGGGACCTTCCGGGCCGGCACGACATTCTCCTTGCCCGGCCAGTTCCCCCCAGGCTACACCGGCTCGGCCCCCGTCACCCAGGGTCATCCCTCCGTGGCCTGGGGAGACTCCGTGGCGGTCGGAGATCTCAATAACGACGGCAAGCTCGACCTCGTGGTGTTGGGCGAGACCGCTGTTCCCACGGGTTATTATTCCTACTACGGGTACCCCATCGAACGGACGAACGGCTATGTGAATGTGTTGCTGGGCAACGGCGACGGGACCTTCGCGACCGCCAGCACCACTCTCACCAACGCGAGCTCCCTCTCCGCCGTGGCCGTCGGGGACTTCAACGGGGATGGCAAGACCGATGTCGTGACCACCGGCTGGGATACCGGCAGCGCAGGCATGCTCCTGGGCAATGGTGACGGCACCCTTCAGTCCCCCACCTACGTTGCGGTCGGCGCCCAGCCTCACGCCATAACGGTGGGTGACTTCAACGGCGACGGCAAACTCGACCTGGCAACGGCCGACCACGGGAGCGGGGACGTGAGCGTGCTCGTGGGCAACGGCGATGGCACGTTCCAGCAGGCCCTGACATACCCCACGCCTTATTGTTCCGAGGCCGCGGTCGTCGGCGACTTCAACGGCGACGGGCACCCCGATCTGGCGGTGGCCAATTCCAACCCGGACACCGCCGCCAACAACCTCTCGGTGCTCGTCAACGCGAACGATTGGTCCACTCCGCCGAACGCCGATCCCGCAACGTTCGTCGTCAGCGGCTTCCCCTCGCCCACGACGGCGGGCGTCGCCGGCACCTTCACGGTCGCGGCCAAGAACGCCGACGGCACCACGGCCACCGGCTACAACGGGACGGTCACGTTCACCGTGAGTAGTGGCTTCGCTCCGGAGAATTATAACTTCACCCCAGCCGACCAGGGCGTCCACACCTTCAGCATGACCTTCGAGCAGGCGGGCACGCAGTGGATCACGGTCACGGACGCGAGGAAGGCCGGCGTCACCGGCACGGATGCCGGCATTACCGTCGACGCTGCGGCGGCGAACCACCTGCTCATCAGCCCTTTGAACAGCTCCGCCGTCGCCGGCCAGCCCTTCGGCATTGACGTCCAGGCCGTGGACCCCTACGGCAACCTGGCCACCGGCTATTCCGGGACGCTGCACTTCACCAGCAGCGACCCCCAGGCCATCCTGCCCCCCAATTACACCTTCACCGCCGCGGACAACGGCGCGCATACCTTCAACCCGACGCTGGAGACCTCCGGCCTCCAATCCGTCACCGCCACGGACACGACGGACTCCGCCCTCACCGGCACGCCGCTCGTCATGGCCGTCACCTCGGCGGCGGCCAGCACGCTGACCGTCGCCGGCTTCCCCTCGCCCACCACCGCCGGGATCGCCGGCAACTTCACCGTCACGATCCGGGATCCCTACGGCAATGTCGCCACGGGCTACACCGGCAGGGTGCACTTCACCAGCAGCGATGGGAAGGCATCGCTGCCGGGCGATTACTCCTTCGGGGCCGCCGACGCGGGGGTGCACACCTTCGGCGCCACCCTGAGGACGGCCGGCACGCAGTCGATCTCGGTCAACGATACCAAGACGCCCGGTATCACCGGCACCCAGGCGGGCATCACGGTCACCCCGGCGGCCGCCAGCCGGTTGGTCTTCATCGCCCCGACCAGCGTTACGGCCGGCGTCCCCTTCAGCCTCACGGTCGAGGTCGAGGACGCCTACGGCAACATCGTCACCGGCTCCGTCGGCACGGTGCACTTCTCGAGCACGGAGAGCTCGGCCACGCTGCCCGCCGACTACACCTTCACGGCGGCGGACAGCGGTGTGCATATCTTCACCGGCCTGGTGCTACGGAAAAGGAGCAAGCGGACGACGATCACGGTCACCGATACGCTCAACAGCTCCCTCACCGGCAGCGTGAACGAGACCGTGACCTAGCGGGGCTGGGCGCCGGCCGGGGGGCATCGGCTCCCCGCCAACCGATCCCTTAGAGGCTACCCGGGAACGCCCACGATTCTTGGTGCAAGTCATTGATTTGTAAGAAGTTACGTCGCATCCCCCCCCCTGTCACAGTCTTGGCCCGCGTAAGTCCTTTGCGAGCAATGCTTTCCGTGCGAATCTCGGGCGTTTCCCGGATAGCCTCTTAAATCATCCAAAGGAGAGCCGTATGTCCGTTCCGGGCACACTGACGCGCCGGGAGCCGGGTCACGATGGCAGCGCGGCCGCACCGCGGACACCGCCGACCGCCGTCGAATTCCATTACGCCCAGACCGACAGCTTCGTGGAGCTGCTGCGGCAACTGGGCGCGTCGCTGCTGGTCACCACTTACCAGGCCAACAAGCTGCTGGTGCTGCGGGCCACAAAGGGCGGGCTCTCTGCGCTCGTCCGCACCTTCGAGCGGCCCATGGGCCTGGCGCTGGACGCCCGCCGCCTGGCGCTGGGGACACACGACCGGGTCTGGTTCTTCCGCAATGCCCCCGACATCGCCCCGCGGATCGAGCCGGCCGGCCAGCACGACGCTTGCTTCTTGCCTCGCTCCTGTCACGTCACCGGCGACATCGCCATCCACGAGATGGCCTGGGCCGACGACGAGCTTTGGGCAGTCAACACCCGCTTCTCATGCCTCTGTACCCTGCATCCCGACTACAGCTTCGTCCCCCGCTGGCGGCCGCCGTTCGTCACCGCCCTGGCCGCCGAGGACCGCTGCCACCTCAACGGCCTGGCGATGCAGGACGGCCGGCCTCGGTATGTGACGGCGCTGGGTGTGACCGATGCGCCCGGCGGGTGGCGCCCGAACAAGGCCGCGGGCGGCTGCCTGATCGACCTACCGAGTGGCGAGGTCGTGGCCCGGGGCCTGTCGATGCCCCACTCCCCGCGCCTCCACGAGGGCCGGCTCTGGCTCCTGGAGTCGGGGACCGGCCGGCTCGTCCTCGTGGACCCGATCACCGGCCACTGGGACGTGGTGGCCGAACTGCCCGGCTTTGCCCGCGGCCTGACGATCGCCGGCCCCTACGCGCTCATCGGGCTCTCGAAGATCCGTGAGACCGCCACCTTCGGCGACATCCCCCTGGCCGAGCGTTCGGAGGAGTTGCGATGCGGCGTGGCGGTCGTGGACCTGCGCCTCGGACGGATCGTCGCCTCGCTGGAGTTCCAGTCGGCGGTCGAGGAGACGTTCGACGTGCAGTTGTGGCCCGGCCTGCGGTTCCCCGAGGTGGTTGGCTTCCAGAGGGAGACGGTGCACCACACCTTTATCATCCCCTCGGAGCACAGGTCGTTGACAGACCTACACGCCACGTCACCGGGGGCGGGCCGCCCGCGTCCGAGCAACTGCCGGCTCTCGAATACCTCGACGGGGCCATCCGCGAGAGCCTGAGGACGCGTCCGGTCGTGCCGTTCGTCGTTCGGAAGGCGGTGCGGCCGTTCGCGGCCGGCGGGCGGGAGTAACCCCCGGGTGGTGCTCTGCCCGTGCTCGTACCCGGTCCACCGGCGCGAGGACCTCTACCCCGAGCCGAACCGGTTCTACCCCGAACGCTACTCGGAGCGGAAGTACGGACGGCACGAGTGGTTCCCGTTCGGCGGCGGCAACCAGGTCTGCCTGAGGATGCCGTTCGCCCTGTACGAGATGAAGGTCTTGCTGGCGACGATCTTCAGCCGGGTCCGGCTGGAGCGCCCCGCCAGGGCGCGGTCGCGGGCGAGGCGGTACAGGATCGTCCTGCGGCCGGGCCACGGGGCACGGTTGGTGGTCCGGGGGGGGTTGTATCGTAGCCCATCCTCGAGGAGTCGCCGATGCCCAGCCTCCAGGCCCGATGAATCCCGATTGATTCTGCCTGCGCGCCGCCCTCTCGTCGACTGAGAGTCGCCGGTCGAAGGATTCCCCGGCGCCAGGTCGGCGAGCCCGCGAGTCAGCAGGTGGAGGCGAGGAAGGCTGTCGCCCAGATGAACGCGAAGTGCCACCACCCAATTCTCCTGCCGAGTGCATCCACGGCCACGGTCACCGCGCCGGTGGCCAGCCCACCGACCAAGGCCCCCACGAGGCGGCGGGCGGTCGCGCGTGTGAGGACGACGACGTCTAACGTCGCCAGGTACACGCCAACCGACAGCTAGCTGACCAATGTTGTCATGAGTGAGCTCCGACCCACGAGTTTATGTATCCGGTTCGATGCGATCGTCGGAGATCCCGGTCACCGAATGTCGCGGTTCGGGAGAGGCGGTCAGGTCGTGCACCCCGGTGCCAACCGTAGCGGAGCAGGCCCCCGAGGCTCAGGCCCAGCACGACTACGCTGGCGGGCTCGGCGACGGCCCCGGCCGCATGGGCGAACAGGCAGAACCGCTACAGCAACGGTAACCGGAACGCCTGCAAGACCGCGAACAGGCCCACCAGGCCGACGACGAAGCGGAACCGGCAGGCAACAAGGACAGGCTATGCATCCCGTGCATCCGTCGGACGAGACCGGAGGATTCGACTGACCACGACGCCTGAAGCCTTTGCCAGAAAGCCGCATCCCTGCGCAACTACCAGGTGCATTCCCAACCGGGTTTACAAGATGCCGCACCTTCCACCCCACCTCCGGTTTACAGATACTTTTACAATACGGCTTGTGCCCCGGGGTTTACAAGCATGAATTTTCGTAAACTTTTGATGCACAAGCACTTAGAGTTGAGAAGAACCCGGAAAAGTCAGCCCCTTGTGGCACTGGAAATGCCGTGTGGTGTCACAGCCACCGCGGGTTCGAATCCCGCCCTCTCCGCTTAAATCCAATTTCTATAAGGACTTATGTCATGGAGGCGCGAGCCGCTTTTCCTTGTCCCCTGTAAACCCGATTCATGGCATCCGGCCTCATCCTCGGAGGCGCCTTGGCTATTCCGCGCGCGTTTGCCTAAAATTCAACAGTTGCGCGGTCTCCAGCCAGGGGGTCGGCCCTGATCGACTTCGACCTGATCGCCTGGGATGACGAGGACGACCCGCGGGGTCATGTCCAGCACATCGCGGCCAACGGTTTGACGATCGAGGAAGTCGAGCAGGTTCTGCACGACCCAGCCAATCGGCCAACTGCCAGCCGGTCAACCGGCCGTCCAGCGGTCTTCGGAACGAAGGCTACGGGCAAGGACATCCTCGTGGTCTACGAGGTTCTGGAGACCGAACCGGTGACCGTCATCCGGCCCATCACCGCCTACGAGCCCATGCCCGAATGAGGAGGACGCCCATGCACCCCAGGACCCGCCGTGCACTGGAAACCCTGCCGCCGGAAGCGCGGGCCGCTGCGGAAGCAGCAATCGTGCGGTCTGAAACTTACCGGGCCAAACCTGAGGGCCAAGCGGAACAGGAGGAAGTGATCCACAAAGTCCGTGAGGAGTTCCGGCCGTTGGCGATCGACCCGGAACCGGCCGAGGCGCTGGCCGCGCTGCGCGCGGAACGCGAGCGACAGGGGTTGAGCCTGTCCGAAGTCTCGGAGCAGTCCGGCCTTGACCGGGCGACGCTCTCGAAACTCGAGACAGGCCAGGTACCGAATCCCACGGTCAGTACGCTCCGCGCCCTGGCGCGCGCCCTCAACAAGCGGCTGTCGTGGCTACTGATCGATGAGCCGGCCGGAGCGGGCCGCTGATGAGCTCGCGCGATGCAATTGCCAGAACCCTCACAGCCCGTTCAGCGGTCTGCATCGAGTCGCTGCGGAAAAAAGGGAAGCCCAAGCGGCCTCGGAGCTATGGCGCTTCGAGGAGCACGCAGGGGAGGTGACCAGCGTTACGTTCACGCCCGATGGCACGGGAGCCCTCAGCGGCGGCAATGACGGAACGGTGCGATTGTGGACCTGGAATGCGGTCGGCGGAGAAATCCGGGGGAGTGAACGACGTTGCCTCCGTGGCCACTGGGCGCCGGTGCAATCCGTCGTCGCGACCCCGGACGGCCGCCGTGCCATCTCCGCAGGTTTCGATGGTATCCGGGTCTGGGACCTTTCCAAAGGGAAGGGCCTCCATTAGAGTGGTTCTCGATGGCTTGGCATGATGGCCGCCTTCGCGCCACTTGACGGGGAGCCGTTTACGCGCCATTCTCAGGCGCATGCCCAACTGGGTTTACAAAAATGCCGTACCGTTCGCGCCGCTTCCGGTCTACAGATTCTTTTACAAGACGAGGCATGCCCGCGGTTTACAAGATAGACTTTGCGTAAGTTCATCAAACTTAGGCGGTTAGGGTTTTGGCACGATCGGTCGCTCGCGCGATCTTGAACGCGCAGGTTCACGCGAGGTACGGCGCTCCGGCAAGCGGCTCCGACCGCCTCTCCGGCCCGCGGGAGGGCCGGGGCGACTTGCCGAGCACGAACCTGAGGATTCCGGGCCGTGTCCCGATCCGTCTCCAGGGCCGCGGCGTCGGCGGACAAGGGCACAGGCCAAGAAGCGCCGCGGTCGTGGCGCGAATTCACCCCTCGGAGAAAGGTCGGGTCATGTCCTTAGCACTGGCGGCGCGCTCGACACTGATCGCTCCCTCGGCCACGCTGGCCATGGGGGCCGAAGCCAAGCGGTTGAAGGCGCAGGGCCTTGAGGTCCTGGATTTTGCCCTGGGGGAACCCGACTTCGCCACGCCCCCGAACATCGAAGCGGCGGCGATCCGGGCGATGCGGGCCGGTCAGACGCATTACACGCCCCCGGCGGGCATCCCCGAGCTGCGCCAGGCCGTCGCCGCGCTCTATACCCAGCAACACGGGCTGTCCACCGATCCGGCCCAGGTGGTCATCTCCAACGGCGCCAAACATTCGATCCATAACGCACTCATGGCCGTCTGCGGCCCGGGAGATGAGGTCATCATCCCCGCCCCCTACTGGGTCAGCTACTCCGATCTCGTCAAGCTCACGGGGGCGACTCCGGTCGTCATCCCCACCACCGAGGATCATGGGTTCAAGCTCTCGCCGGAGCGGTTCCTCAAGGCAGTCACGCCGCGCACCCGGCTGCTGATGCTCAATAGCCCGTCCAATCCCACTGGGGTCGTCTACGATCGAATCGAGCTGTCGGCGCTGGCCGAGGCCGTGCTCCAGACCGAGGTTGGCGTGCTTTCCGACGAGATCTATGAACAGTTGACCTTCGGCGACGCGCAGCCGACCTGTTTTGCAACCCTCCACCCCGCCCTGGCCGAACGCACCATCACCATCTCGGGGGTCAGCAAGACCTACGCCATGACCGGATGGCGGATCGGATGGGCCGTGGCGCCGGCGCCGGTGGCGAAGTTCATGGGCGACCTTCAGAGCCAGGAAACCAGTAACCCCTGCTCGATCAGCCAGTGGGCCGCGCTCGAGGCCATCACAGGGCCCCAGGATTCCGTCGCCATGATGAAGGCCGAGTTCCAGAAACGGCGCGATTACGTCCTGGAGCGCATCGAGCGCTTGCCCGGAGTGACCTGCCCGCCACCCGGCGGCGCGTTCTACGCGTTCCTGAACGTGTCGGCTCATCTCAACCGAACCCTTGGCGGCACCGTCGTTTCCGACTCGACAGCCTTCTGCAGGGCCGCGCTGAGCCAGGCACGGGTCGCCCTGGTCATGGGCTCGGCCTTCGGCGCCGAGGGCTACGTCCGACTCTCCTTCGCCACCGATCTGCGCACCCTCGAGCGCGGCTTCGACGCACTCGAACGATTCCTTCATGAGTCCGTGGTCCGTGCTCCGTTGTAGGAGCTCCCGCTCCGGTGCGCCTTCAGTGCCCCTCGAATGCCTCATCTTTCCCGGACCAGGTGAGTCAGCCCGCCAAGCGAACCACGGACCACGGACCAGGAAGCGAACCACGGAACCCCGGACGGACCACGGACAAAACAAGGCCTTGTTCTCCCGGGCGGATTGGGCTAAGTTACCGTGCCCTTCGGCCGATCACCTCCGTGCCGTGATTCGTCGATCATAATGGAGCAGGGTGCGCGGAGCGCGCGCCACGCCGCGCGTTTCTTCGGGGGACCGGGCCATGACAAGCGGCCGTCGCATCAGGCTGGTCTTGACCGTGCTGCTGGGCTTGAGCGGCTGCCGGGCGGCCGGTACCGGCTCGCTGGCGCTCCATTCACGACCTCATGCTCCCTCAGGATCGCTGGATGTGGAGGAGTTCATCGCCGAGCACAACCGCAACGCCCAGCGGATTCAGAGCTTGGAGGCGCGGCCCTCGATCAGCCTAGCCACCTCCAAGGCCAAGCGCCGGATCGGAGAGTATCACCTGGATGGCCGGATGGTTCTGGAACGGCCGCGCAACTTCGAGCTCCAGCTCACCGCCTTCGGGGCGATGAAGCAGGTTGCGGACATCGGCTCCAACGACCAGGAATTCTGGTTCTGGGTCTCCAACGATGAGGAGAAATCCATCTATTGGTGCAATTACGAGGACGAAGGATCCAGCGTGCTGCCGATGGCCTATCAACCAGACTGGATCATCGCCGCACTGGGTCTCAAGCCGATCTCCCCAGACGAGGCCGAACAGATTCAGGTGCGGCGCGGGCCTGAGCCCGGTACGACCGCCCTGATTTTTCCCACGACACGGCACCAGGGTCAGACCTTCACCCGCGTCATGATCGTGACCAACGCCGACCGTCGGATCAAGCAATACCGGCTCTGTGTCGCGGATCTGGAAACCGTGATCGCCCAGGCTGAGCCGAGCCGTTACCGAGAGTACCCGGCGGACTCGGGCGGCTCGGGGAGTGGCCAGACCTGTGTCCTACCGCAGCAGATCAAGCTTGAATGGAAGCGGGACCAACTGGCCATGGACATCGCCCTGCGGGAAGTGACGCTCAATCAATTTGATCCCAAGCGGCGCGCCGCCGTGTTCGTCGAACCCAGCCCGCCCGGCTACACGCGCAAGAACCTGGCTGAGTTGACCGGCGGGTCTGGCGAGCGGACGGATCGACCGACCCGAACTCGACACACCCTCCCCCCGCCGCATCCCGGCGCGGGAGTCCAGCTGGGCCCGCCCGCGCCCATGAGCGACGAGGGTCCCGTCGTGCCCAAGCTCGGACGAGCGACCGTCCGACCCAAGACCCCACTGCCGAGTCTCCCCCAGGAGGAGCTCGTCGGCGACCCGACCCCGACCGCACCGGTCTCGCGCGCGGCTCAGGCCGCCTATGCCCAGATGGGCCAAGTTGATCCCTTCGCAATCAGCCGCTGAGGCCGCCGCAACGCGAACCCAACCCGCGAGCCCGACTCGCCAGCTCAACGCCCTCAACCGGCGCTGGGCTGCCCTTCGGCGGCCTCGCGCAGCCGCTTGCGCGCCTTGGCCAGGATCGGGCCGACCGAGTTCTCCGGGATCCCGAGTTTCTTACCGATCTGCCGGTAGTTCTGATACTTGAGATGATAAAGCCGGACGACTTCGGCCTCGCGCTCAGGCAGATCCTCCAACATCCGTTGCACCTCATCGGCCGAGGCAATGGCCTCGGCTTCGTCCGAGGCGCCGTCGCCCACGAAGGCGCGGTGAGCGCTGGTATGCCCCAGCTCCTCCTCGCGGTGTCGGTGGATCAACTCCTTGACCGCGGTCCGCCGCGCAACGACCGTCAGGTAGGTCGGCAGCGAGCTCATCCCCTTGAACCTGCGGAGGACGGAATAATCGTCGTCCACGATCTTGAGCATGATCTCCGCGGCAATGTCCTCGATATCCTCCGAGGACACGACCCGACTGCGCGCATGGGCCGCATGCTGGATCACATGGTAGATCAAGCCGATGTACCGGTCGACGAAATCATTCCAGGCGCCGGGCTCCTTCCGCAGGCAGCGATCGATGAGATTGCGGTCAATGTCGGCCAAGGGCACGGCGCTGACTCCTCGCGATGAAGAAGCCGTCAGCTCGAATGGGAGCCGGTCCAGGGGCTGGGATCACGTCATAAACTCTTTAATTCTACCACGACGACGCCACTCGGCAACCGCTCGCCCCACACGTTCAGCCAGATCTCCTGCGCCGCCGGCCGGCCAGGATCTCCCTGACAAGCCATGCATCCGTGTGTGCCGGCGCGCGACTGGTCGGTGGTGAGGACCGGCGGGGCGGCGGGCGTGGAGAGGGCGGCCGACTTGCCGGTTCTCCCCGGGCGCCTCGGGTGGTAGAATAGGGAGACCGCCGCGCGAGTGGGCCGGCCAGATTGCGCCTCGGTTCCGGGATGTCAGCCGGTTTGGCCGTGGATGTTCCTGACTCTCTCGTGGAGGTCGAGCTTTGGATCCCGACTCGGCTCCCCCAAGGATCCTCATCGCCGACGACAATCACCAGAACGTCGAGTTGCTGGAGGCCTATCTCAGTGACTTCGATTGCGAGATCCGGACTGCGCACGATGGCGAAGAGACCCTGCACGTGGTCGAGGAGTTTGCGCCGGACCTCCTCCTCCTCGACGTGATGATGCCCCGGCTGTCCGGCTTCGAGGTCTGCCGCAAGATCCGCGCCAACCCGGCGACGAAGGACCTCTTGGTGCTGATGGTGACCGCGCTGAACGAGGCGGCCGATTTCGAGCGGGGCGTGCAGGCGGGGACCGACGATTTCCTGACCAAGCCTGTCAACAAGATCGAATTGCTGTGCCGGATTCGCTGCTTGTTGCGGGTGCGCCACTTGAAGACCCAGTTGGATCGGACGCTGGCCTACCTGGCGGAGTTCGAGGCGGCCAGCCGGGCCTCCCCCTCGGAGCCGTGATCCGATTGGGGATGGTTGATCCCGGAACACGACCGGGTCCTGAGGTCGAACCCGAGTCTGACCGGCCGGTTGCGGACGCTGGAGCCAATCGAAAATCGAAAATCCTCGATCCAAGATCGTTCTCAAGTCGCGGCGGGCGCGGCCGTTCTTCGCACGCCATCCTTGGGTTTTCGACACGTCGATCGAGCGCGTGCAGGGAAATCCTCAGCCGGGTGACGAGGTGGATGTCGTCACCGCCGAGGGAAAACCGATTGCGCGGGGATTGTACAACCCGGGGAGCGCGATCCGGGTGCGCCTCTACCGCTGGGACGACGGACCGCTCGATGAGGCGTTCTGGTCGTCGCGGCTGGCCGCGGCGGTGCGGCTGCGCCATGAGGTCTTGGGTCTGGGCGGAGCGGGCTCGGCCTATCGCCTGGTCTTCAGCGAGGGTGACGGCCTCTCCGGCTTGACGGTGGATCGCTACGATCGTTGGCTGGTGGTGCAGTTCACGAGCCTGGCCCTGTACTCTCACCGCAAGTTGCTCCTCGACCGGCTCGCCGTGCAGGTCCCGGCCGAGGGAATCCTCGCCCGAACCGAGCGCGGGATCGCGCCCAAGGAGGGGTTGCGACCGGGAGAGGAGACGATTGTCGGCTCGATCCCCCAAGGACCCGTCGAGATCGTCGACCACGGCCTCAGGTACCGGGTCGACCTCCGGTCGGGCCAGAAAACGGGCTTCTACCTCGATCATCGCGACAATCGCCGGGTCGTGGCCGGCTCTTGCCAGGGCCGGCGCGTGCTCGACCTCTTCTGCTTCACCGGGGCCTTTTCCCTGACGGCCCTCCGGCACGGCGGCGCCACCGAGGCGATCGGGATCGACAGCTCGGCTGCGGCCATCGCGCGGGCGCGCGAGCACGCCGCGCTCAACGGCCTCGACCGGGCCCAGTTCGAGACCGGCGACGTGCTCGAGGCCCTGGAGCAACTCCGGAAGGGCGGTCAGCACTTCGACGTCGTGATCTGCGACCCGCCCAAGTTCGCCCGCCAGGCCAAGGACCTCGAGCGCGCTCTGAAAGGCTACATTCGACTCAACCGCGCCGCCGTCGAGGTCCTTGCTCCCGATGGCCTCCTGGTCACCTGCTCCTGCTCGGGGCAGGTCGACCGCGCGATGTTCGCCGACCTGCTCGGCCAGGTCGCCGAGCAGGCCGGCCGGCCGATCCAGATCCTCGACCAGCGCGGTCAGGCACCCGACCACCCCGTCTCCGCGAGCTGCCTGGAGACCGAATACCTCAAGTGCTTTATCTGCCGGGTCGAGTAGCAGCGACCGGGGCTACTCTGCACGGCACGCAGGAATGGTCGGATTCTGACCGGATACCGAATTCCAAATTCCAGATCGAGAATAGTGCCACCCGGCCTTCGGACAAGCGTCGGACACAGCGCAAGCTCGCGTGCTGCCGAGTCGCCGTAAGTCTTGACGGGGTGCCACTATTCGATATTGATGCCGACTGTCACGAACCTCTTTTCGCGTGTGTTTGGCCGCTCCATGCCAGTTGGCACAATACGGACATTCCAAATTCCAGATTCCAAATCGAGAGATTCCTGGTATCAGGAAGCTGGAATCCCTGGTTCTTTCTCGGGAATGAAGACATTCTTGATATCGTTGGTTTGGAATCTGGAATTTGCAATCCAGGAATCTCCCTGGCTGAGCCTCGAGAAATCACTTCCCGGTGGAATCCTTTGCGCGGTCCTTCTTGAGGCTGTCCACCTCGTCGATGAGTTTCCGGAGCGTCCTCTCGAGCGCTTCGAGCCGCTGTTGATCGGAAGGAACTTTGACCACCCTGCCGGGAACGCTGCCTGGCAGGCCCGGGAGGTCAGGCAAGGTCTTCGCGTCGGAGCCGACTATCACCCAGGCGTGATCGGGACGGACGACGTGTTTGGGCGATGCGGTCACGGGTTTGGCTGTGTCCGGCTCGAGCCTCAGGTGTTGCACCACCCGCAGGGCATGGGTCCCCTCCAGCTTGGCCAGTCGGGCGCGGGCTTCCGCCAGCTCCCGTTGCTTTTCCTCCAGCTCCCGGGTCAGTTTCTGGACCTGACCCTGTACCTTGTCGATCTCGGCTTTCTTCTCCGGGCTGATGGGCGTCTTCAGATTCACCTTCTTCTGACGGAGGACCAGGACCTTCCTTTCCTCTGGGCGTTCACCCGGTTTGCTTCGTTTGATCTGGTCGGCAATCTTGAACAGCTCCGCGAGGGCCTGCTTGATGGTCTTCGCCCGAGATGCATCCTGCTCGGAAAGAGGCGACTTCTTGGTGATTGCCTCGAGTCGTTCCCTGAGCTTCGCGATCGCCTCGTCGATCGGGCCGGACACGACGACCTCAGGCGAATCGTCGGTCTTGAGACTGAGATTGAAGATGACCCGTCCTGTCGGCGCATCGTCGAGCGCCACGACCAGGTCGTCGAGGGAGACCTGGGCCGAGTCAGTCTCGGTCTCGATCCGTGCGACGGCATCACCCGCCTCGTTGAGTTTGAGGTCTTCCAGAGACTTGACCACGAACCGACCCTCTTGGAGTTTCTCGGGCTTCTGCGCCCAGGTGGCGCCGACGGGCAAGAGCACGGTGGCCAGGGCAAGCGAGCCCAGGGCGCCCCAGGCGCCCAGCCGTCGGGGGATGGTTCCGCTCATGATCATCGTCAGTCTCCTTCGGAGATGATCGACCGTGCCGAAGCCGCTGGCCAGGAGCGGTTCGGAACGGTCGCAGTGGTTGAGGAAATCGAGGGTTTCCAGCAGGGTTTCGGCGTACGACCTGGCCGAGTCGGGGAAGGCCCAGACGACCCAGGCATCGCAACAGGCCTCTTCGGCGTCCCGCAGCGCGTGCCGCACCCACCAGACCAAGGGATGCCACCAGTAGAGGATTGTCACGACCAGCTCGACGAACCGCAGCCTGTGGTCACCGCGCCGCAGGTGGGCCAGCTCGTGCAGGACCAAGGTCGTGCGCTGGCGCTGGTCGAGGGTTTTCCAGAGGTCCCTGGGTATGATCAGCCTGGGACGCCGGCCGAGCGGCCAAATCATCGGCGACAGCGGGCCGCCGACCCACCAGACCGACGGGGTCCGTCGCAGCTCCAGGACACGTGCCAGCTCGTCCACCCATTCCTGATCGTCCGGCGATGCCGGCCGGGCCGCGCCCAGCAGGTGCTGAAATCGTCGGACTCGGCGGCAGGCGACGATCAGGGCCCCCACCGCCCCGACCGCCCAGACGACCGCAAGGGGTCGCACCCAATCGATCGTGGACCAGCCGCCGGGCCGCGGGCCGACCGTCATCTCCCCGGGAGACCAAACCACGGGACCGGGGTTCGTTTCCGGCTCGACGAAGATCGCCTCGAGGGCCACCGGATTCAGGTCGAGCGTCTTCGCCACGGCCGACGCCGTCGCGGTCGAGCGATCGACCAATTCCAGCCGGCAGACGGCTGCGGGGGCCGGAGCCTCTCGAGTCCCCGCCCACGACGCGGGCCACGCGAGGGGCACCTCGTAGAGCGGGGGCGTGACGAGCTTCAAGAGCACCAGCAGCCAGAGGCAATGCAACACCGCGGGCCGACGGGCCAGAGGTCGCGCCAGGCAGGCGACCACCAGGGCCAGCACGGTCGCGGCCACGGCATTGCTCAGCCCCGCGCGGACGATCGTCTCCACGGCCGCTCCCTTTCGTTCTGCTGCCCGGTGGCGTGAGACCCAGTTAGGGCGTCAACGACCACGCTTGCGATCGAGCCTCTCGACGAGCGCGCGGAGCTCCCGTCGTTCCTTCTCAGAGAGCCCTTTGCCCTCGACCAGGTGGGTCAAGAGCGGCGAGAGCGAGCCGCCGCAGAGCGAGTCGGCCACGGCGCGGAGCCGACGGCCGATCAGCTCATCCCGGTCGATCGCCGCCCGGAAGAGGTGGACCGGCCCGCCCCGATCGCGCGCCACGCACCCCTTGGCTTCCAGGCGATCCAGCAGCTTCTGGACCGTCGCATAGACCGACGTCCCGCTCTGCCGGTACACCCGCTCGACCAGTTGCCGGATCGTCGCCGGGCCCGCGTCCCACAGCGCCTGCAATAACGCCAGCTCGGCCTCGGTCACGTCCTGATTCCGCTGACTCATACCCGTCCCCACTCCAAGACAACCTGTCTGAGGGAAAGTCTAAGACAGCGCGTCTGAGGAGTCAAGAGGGGAACGGGATCGTTTTCGGAGGACGCGCGGGCCGCTCGCCGCGAGGCAGGCGGCAGGAATCGAACCGAGGTCCCAGGCTTTCCCTCGCGGAGGGCCCAAGTTATGATTCAAGGGCCTTTCGGGTCCTGGCCATCAAGATGACCCGGCAAGAAAGTCGGTCAGGCGTGAGCCCGACACGCATCCGGATCCGGAAGGCTTGACCGACATCCAGTCAGGCTCAAGCCTGACCGACTTGAGGAGTCCGGACCGATGGCCCACGACGAGTCGAACCGCTGGCTGGGCGATAAGCCCCAGGGGAATCTCCTCGACGACGTCGTCCGCCGCGTGCCCGTGCTTGCCGAGCGGCAGCTCCCGCCGTACCAGCGCCTGCTGCACGCGATCTGGACCGACGAGCGGCTCAGCGCGGTCTGCACCACGAGGCGCAACACCGACCACATCCGCGAGAATACCGACGCCGCCCGCCGGTTCGAGCCACTCGAGGAGGCCGCCATCCACCAGCTTCGGGACGCGACGTTGGCCCACGGCTCCCGGCTCTGCGCGGACTGTGACGGCCGTTGCTCGATCGCCGCCGGCACGCAGGCCGACCTCGGCACCCTGACGCGGTTCCTGACCGACCACGAGCACCACGGGGACCGCAGCGA
Organism: Isosphaeraceae bacterium; assembly: GCA_021324445.1. Taxonomy (GTDB): domain Bacteria; phylum Planctomycetota; class Planctomycetia; order Isosphaerales; family Isosphaeraceae; genus JAJPJC01. The sequence goes on along the minus strand of JAJPJC010000220.1, from coordinate 1,402 downwards.
GGCCCGCCGGCTCTACGCCGAGCTTCCCCCGGAAGCCCGCGACTGGTCGGGCGCCGACCTGGAAGCGGCCCGGTCCGCCTGCCCCAACCGGCTCGACTTCGCCCGGCTGCTGCCCCAGGTGGAACGGCACCTGGCCTGAGGGCGGAGTCCGCCAGAGGAGGTCCGGACGTAACCGAAGGGCTCACAGCCGTGTCCCACGCCACCAAGTTGACGGCGCCCGCCCAGGACCCGAGATCGTGGACCGCCACGACCGTGGGGGCTCCCCCCGCGTGGACGCACTCCGTACCGGCCGCCTTGCTCGCCCCCCTGAAATCCCTGTATGAGGCGCGCGGCCGAGGCGAGGGGCCCATCACCGTCCTCCGCCTGACAGCCGATGAGCAGACGGCCCTGGGTCGATACCTGACTGCCGCCAAACACGACCTGGACCAGGGGCGCGGCTTCGTCGTCCTCGACCGGCTGCCGATCGGCCGGATCTCCGAGCGGGAGACGACCGCCCTCTACTGGATGATCGGCCAGTTGCTCGGCGAGCCGGTTGCCCAGAACGTGCAGGGGACGCTCCTCTACAATGTCCGGGACAGCGGCCAGGACGTCGCCCAGGGGGCCCGGTTCTCCGTCACCCGCTACGAGAGCAGCTTCCACACCGACAACTCCTTCGGTGAGACGGTCGTCGACTACGTCGGCCTGCTCTGTCTGAAGACAGCGCGGTCCGGGGGCGTGAGCCAGGTCGTCAGCGGCCTGACCGCCGTCGAGGCCCTGGAGCGCGAAGACCCCGAAGCGCTGGAAACGCTCTGCCGGCCCTTCCACGTCGACCGCCGTGGGGGTGTCCGGGAGGGAGAGGCGCCGACGGTCCTCCAGCCGGCAATCCAGCGCACGGGGCCCGAGCCGCTCTTCCGTTACCTCCGCTACTGGATCGAGGCCGGTCACGGGAAGGCCGGCGTGCCCCTGACCCCCGCCCAGCGCGCGGCACTCGACCGGCTCGACGAGGTGTTGAACCGGCCCGCGCTGCGGGCCGAGTTCGCGCTCGAGCCCGGCCAGGTGTACTTCCTGAATAACCGCTGGATCCTCCACAACCGGACCGCGTTCGAGGACGACCCCGAGCCGGAGCGCCGCCGCCACCTGGTGCGGCTCTGGCTCGAAAGAAGACACGGCCAGAGGCCCGCGGACGGAGAGTCTGTTCCGAAAGGTCTCTGAGCCCCCGAATGGGGGCGGTGGTCAATAGCCAGGGGCGTCAGCCCCTGGGACCGTTCCGGCGCCCCTCTCCCCTTGGCAGAGCCCCGCAGGGGCGACAGGGGTGACTGTCGCCCCTCCGGGGCTCCTGGGAAGAGAGGGGGGGCTCGGCTCTCCGCGGTCGACCAGGGGCTGTCGCCCCTGGCTCTTGACCGCCGCCCCTCCGGAGCTTTGG
>JAJPJC010000211.1 GCA_021324445.1 Isosphaeraceae bacterium | reverse complement strand
TTGCAGGCGGTGCTCCTGGCAGCCTTGGCGCCCGCGGCGTGAGCCGCGAATCACCGTCTGGCCAGCCTGAGAAACCGCCCTTCAAAGGGGCAGAAGTCAAGCTGAGAGGTCAATCCGTCCCTGCCAAGCGGGGGTCCGGGGGGGTGGAACACCGCCGCCCCGGCCCGGGACACCGAGCCGAGCTGCGCCCCAGATCACCCCCCCATGCCCCCCCTTGGCAAGGGGGGGAAAGAAGCGGGGCTGCTGGGATTCCAAAGGCAAGAGGCCACGATCCGGGCCAGAACCTGCCGGCTCGTACACCGTCTCAGTGGAGGAAGCCAGCTTCTTCAAGATCCTCATCCCGTTCAAGGCTTTGGATCCCGACTTGGTGGAGAAGGTCAATCCGGTTGGGAGATATCGCAATTGGGTCGCCCAGGGAAGACGTGGCCGGAAGCCTCCGGCGGTCGATCCGAAGCCAGCTGACCAACGGTTGAGCCCGTTCTGGGACCTGATCAAGACTCGCTCCGCCCGCCCCGAAGCGGTCGACTCACCTTGAATTCCCCGCGGTTCATGCCTGCTCGCATTGACCGCCTCCGCGCTTGAGCCGCTCCAGGATCGATCATAAGATGGCACTCGGGTTTGAAGGGAAGGATCCGGCATCGGCGAGGATCGCCCGTGTTCGTGCAAGGGAGGATTGACAGCCATGGCAACCGCAACGAAACCGCGTCGCAAGGCCGAGGCCACTCGATCGTTCCAGACCAGGATGCTGATCGACGGCCAGTGGCGCGACAGCCAGAGCGGCAAGACGTTCGCGACGATCAACCCGGCGACGGAGGAGGTCATCACCGAGGTTGCCGAGGGGGATGCTGCCGACATCGACCTGGCGGTCCAGGCGGCGCGCAAGGCGTTCGAATCGGGCCCCTGGCCCAAGACCGATGCCCGCGACCGCGGGCGGTTGTTGAACAAGCTCGCCGACCTGATCGAGTCGCGGATCGACGAGCTGGCCGAGCTCGAGACACTGGACAACGGCAAGCCGATCAGCGAGAGCCGCCACGGCGACCTGCCGCTGGTGATCGACTGCCTGCGCTACTACGCCGGTTGGGCCGACAAGATCCACGGGCAGACCATCCCGGTCCGCGGCCGATACTTCTGCTACACCCGGCGCGAGCCGGTCGGCGTGGTCGGCCAGATCATCCCCTGGAACTTCCCGATGCTGATGGTCGCCTGGAAGTGGGGCCCGGCCCTGGCGGCCGGCTGCACCATCGTCATGAAGCCCGCCGAGCAGACCCCGTTGAGCTGCCTCCGCATGGGCGAGCTGGCGCTCGAGGCCGGGTTCCCCCCGGGCGTCATCAACCTCGTCCCCGGCTACGGCGAAACCGCCGGCGATGCCCTGGTCAAACATCCCGGCGTGGACAAGATCGCGTTCACCGGCTCGACCGAGGTCGGCCGGCTCATCATGCGCAACGCCGCCGACACGTTCAAGCGGGTCACCCTCGAGCTGGGGGGCAAGAGCCCGAACATCGTCTTCGCCGACGCCGATCTCGACTCGGCCGTCAACGGCGCGATGCTCGGACTGTTCCTGAACCAGGGCCAGTGTTGCTGCGCCGGCAGCCGGCTGCTGGTCGAGGAGAAGGCCTACGACACGATGGTCGAGCGGCTCGCCGCCGCCAGTGAGAAGCGCAAGCTGGGTGATCCCTTCGACACCACGACCGAGCAGGGCCCGCAGGTCGACAAGACCCAGTTCGACAAGGTGCTGGGCTACATCGAGTCGGGCAAGCAGCAAGGGGCCCGGTGCGTCACCGGCGGCGAGCGGTTCGGCTCCAAGGGCTACTTCATCAAGCCCACCGTCTTCGCCGATGTGAAGGACGAGATGAAAATCGCCACCGAGGAGATCTTCGGCCCGGTGATGCAGGTGCTGCGATTCCGGGACGCCGACGAGGTGGTCAAGCGGGCCAACACCACCGACTACGGCCTGGCGGCCGCCGTCTGGACGCGCGACATCAAGAAGGCCCACTCGATCGCCCAGCGCATCCGCGCCGGCACGGTCTGGATCAACTGTTATGACGTCTTCGACGCCGCCGCCCCCTTCGGCGGCTACAAGGCCAGCGGCATCGGCCGCGAGCTCGGCGAGACGGCCCTGGACAACTACACCGAGCTCAAGACGGTGACCGTTGCCCTGGAGTGATGCGAGTCTCTCGCCCACTGCGGTGACCCTCGTGGGGATCGCCGCGCCGGCTACCGCTTGGGACCGCTGGAGTCCCGCCGTCAGGCGGTCCCAAGCGCGGTTTGCGCCGCCTCGGAGGTGACTGGCATGCGTTTGCGCACATTGCTTCTGGCTCTCGTCTGGCTCGGCCTCGGGTCCGATCCCGTGCTGGCCCAGGATCGTGACACCAAGGTGCGGAACGACCGGAAGGCGTTCGCCGATTCCCAGGACTGGATCTATAACAACCTGGCCGAGGGGGTCCGAGCCGCCCGGGAGACCCACAAGCCGCTGATGGTCGTATTCCGATGCATCCCCTGCGAGGCGTGCCAGGAGTTCGACGACGACGTCGCGCGGCGCGACCCGATTATCCGCGACCTGCTGGATCAATTCGTCTGCGTCCGGATCGTCCAGGCCAACACCATGGACCTGACCCACTTTCAGTTCGATTTCGATCTGTCGCTCGCGGTCTTCTTCGTGGACGCGGACCTGACCATCTACGGCCGCTTCGGCACCCGCTCCGGCCGCCCGGAAGAGCAAGACATCTCGCTGGAAGGTCTGCGCAAGGCGATGGTCGAGGCGCTGCGGATGCACCGCAATGCGGCGATCGTCAAGCCGTCGCTGGCCGGCAAGCAGGCCAGGCCGTCGCGGTTCCAGACGCCGCGGGACTATCCCAGTCTCTCGGGTCGATATCGAGCGGAGCTCGACTACGCCGGGAGTGTTGCGCGAAGCTGCATCCACTGCCACCAGATCCGTGATGCGGAGCGGCGGCTGGCTCGCTCGTCCGGCAAGCGGTTCTCCGACGAAGTGTTGTACCCCTATCCCGATCCCGAGGTTGTGGGGCTGAAGTTGAATCCCAGGGAGATGGCGACGATCGAGCGGGTCACCGCGGGCTCCTCAGCCGATCGCGACGGCTTCCGCCCAGGTGACGCAATCGTCGCGCTGGATGGCCAGCCGCTGCTGTCGATTGCCGATCTCCAGTGGGTGTTGCACAACGCCCCTGCAACCGCGAAGCTGCCGGCCCGGGTGCGCCGTGACGGCTCGTTGATCGACCTGACGATGACCCTCAACGAAGGCTGGCGGCGGGGCAACATCTCCTGGCGGCCGACATCCTGGCAGCTCCGGCAGTTGGGCCTGGGCGGCATGAAGCTCGATGACGTGAAGGACGAAGACCGGCGGCAGGCCAAGATTCCTCCGGATCGGATGGCGCTGAAGATCGCCCACGTCGGCGAATTCGGCGAGCATGCCGTCGCGAAGCGTGCCGGGCTCCAGAGGGGCGACATCCTCGTCTCGTTCGACGGGATCGACCGGCGGATGACCGAATCGCAGCTCCTCGACTATACGCTCCGCCAGAAGCACCGCGGCGATCTTGTGGCCCTCACGGTGCTCCGCGACGGGATGCGCAAGACACTGTCGTATGCGTTGCCCTGACATCCCGGCGACGGGTTGCCATCGCCGCCGCGGCTCGAAATAATCTCCGGTTGCGTGCGAATGCCTGCTACAGAACGCGGCCCGGATGAGCCCGCCGCCCGGCGGGTTGGTATCCGGTCCGCGGTCGTTCCTGCGCCTGGCCCGCTCTCCGGGATGAACCGGGGCGAGCAATCCACCGCTGGAGGAAATCCGCATGAGCCGTCCATCGACCGCCCGGGCGCCGCGACGCCTTGGGCTGGGATCGCCGCTCTTCTTCACCGTGCTTCTGATGGTCGCCCCGGCGGCACTGGCCGCCGATCCTCCCTCGATCGCCGGGCACTGGACGGGGACGCTCAGGACCGGCGGCACCACGCTGGCGCTCGATGTCGACTTCACCAAGAAAGCCGGCGGCTGGGCGGGCGACATTTCGATCCCCGCGCAAGGCGCGCACGACCTGCCGCTTCAGGGGATCACGATCGAGGGGGACCAGGTCGCCTTCCGGCTGGCCGACGTCCCGGGTAATCCCTCCTACAAGGGCAAGCTCGCTGCCGATGGCTCGTCGATCCAGGGGACCTTCACGCAGGCGGGCAAGGACCTGGAGCTGGCGCTGAAACGTGCGGCCGATCCCATCGCCGCCGCGAAGTCGTCGCTGGAGGGCTTCGACGCGGTCGTCGCCAAGGCGATCAAGGACTTCAAGGTCCCCGGCCTGGCGATCACCGTGGTCAAGGACGGCCAGGTGATCTACGCCAAGGGCTTCGGCAAACGCGACCTCGCCAAGGACCTGCCGGTCACCACACATACGCTCTTCGCCATCGGCTCGTGCACCAAGGCGTTTACCACCTTCGTGATGGGGACGCTCGTCGAGGAGGGCAAGCTGGAGTGGGATACCCCCGTGCGGACCTATCTCCCGGGCTTCCGGATGAGTGACCCGATCGCGACCGAATCGATCACTCCGCGCGACCTGGTGACGCATCGCTCCGGCCTGCCCCGGCACGACATGGTCTGGTACAACAACGCCCGGTTCACCGGCAAGGACCTCGTCACGCGGCTGGCCCACCTCGACGCCACCGAGCCCTTGCGCAGCAAGTTCCAGTACAACAACCTGATGTTCGTGGTCGCCGGCTACCTGATCGAGACGATCGATGGCCGCTCGTGGGAACAGGCCATCCGCGCGCGGATCTTTCAGCCCCTGGGCATGACCGCCAGCAACGTCTCGGTCGCCGCCTCGCAGAAGGCCGGCGATTTCGCCCGGCCGTACGATGAGCAGGAGGGGAAGGTCCGCAGCATCCCCTTCCGCGATATCACCAACGTCGGCCCGGCCGGCTCGATCAACTCGAACGTCCTGGACATGGCCCGATGGGTCGCGGTCCACACCCACGGCGGCAAGCTGGAGGGCCGGACGATCATCAGCCCGTCCGTACTCAACGAGCTGCATGCGCCGCAGATGACCACGGGCCAGCCGTCGCCAAAGAAGGAGATCTCTCCCGCGTCGTACGCACTGGGATGGGGCGTCGATACCTACCGCGGCCACCGTCGCGTCCACCACGGGGGGGCGATCGACGGCTTCACGGCCGAGACCTGCCTGTTCCCGGACGACGGCCTGGGGATCGTCGTGCTCAACAACAAGAATAGCTCACCACTGCCGGGCCTCGTCGCCCAGCATGCGTCCGACCGATTGCTGGGCCTGGAGCCGATCGACTGGCTGGCCGAGGGCCTGGACCGCCGGACCAAATCCCTGGCCGCCGAGAAGGAGGCCAAGACGAAGAAAGAGACGGTGCGGCGCTCCGGCACGCACCCGGCCCACCCGCTGGAGGAGTACACCGGCGACTACCAGCACCCCGGCTATGGCCCGCTCAAGGTCGAACTCCGCGACGGCCGGCTGGTCAGCACCTACAACGGGATCGAGGCCACCCTCGAGCACTGGCACTTCGAGGTCTTCAGCGCCCCCAAGGCCGACAACGACCCGGCGCTGGATGACCTCAACCTGAAGCTCCAGTTCCAGACCAACTTCAAGGGCTACGTCGATGCGGTCGCCGTGCCCCTGGAGCCGAGCGTCAAGCCGATCGTCTTTACCAAGCAGCCCGACAAGAAGCTCACCGACCCGAAGTACCTCGAGCGATTCGCCGGCGAGTACGAGCTGGCCGGGCAGACGGTGACCGTCCGGCTCCAGGGCCACGTCCTGATGTTCGAGCAGAAGGGCGCCCGGCCGCGGGAACTGGTCCCGGACCGCGACGATGAGTTCAACCTGAAGGGCCTCTCCGGCCTGAGCGTCCATTTCGTCAGCGATCGGAGCGGCAAGGTCCTCGAGCTGGCCTTCAATACCCCGGACGGGGTCTTCTCCGCCAAGCGGAGGTGAGCCGGCGCCGAAGGGATGGGTCGAGAGGAGAAGACGACGAGTGCGGCGGAGGTCATGGGAATCGACCCCTGCCGCACTCGCTCACCGGCTCTCCTCCGAGTCTTCAGGGCGCAGCCGTTGACCCCGGGCTCTACTCGGCTTTGCGGTAGCCGATGCCGCAGCCGGTGGCGCGGGTCTCCTCGATCTCGACGGGCTTGCCCGCCAGGACCGCGTCGACGGCGTCACGCACGTAGCGCTTGTTCACCTTGGACTCGTCGGCGATGTTGTCGTCGAGCAGGCCGGTGTAACGGATCTTCCGCTCCTTGTCCAGGACGAAGAACACCGGCGTGGCGACGGCGCCGTACTCGCGGCCGATCTTCTGGCTGTCGTCGCGCGCATAGACGAAGTTATACTTCTTCTCCTTGACCCGCTCGCGGATCTTGTCCATCGTGTCTTTCAGCGAGTACTCCTTGTTGTAGCCCTCGGGGACGGCGTCGGGCAGCGGGGTCACGCAGACGGCCACGACCCGGACGCTCTTGCCCTTGTAGTCGTTGACCAGGTCGATCACCCGGTCCTCGACCCGCGTCACCCACGGGCAGTGATTGGCCAGGAAGACGAGGACGACCGCGTCTTCCTTGATGTCGTCGAGGCTGAGCGAGGTGTCTTGATCGCCCATGACGGCGGGGAGCCCCGAGAAGGTGGGGGCCTTATCGCCGGGGGCGATGACGTGGTTGTACTTGCCCGGTCCGGCCAGGGCCGGAGCCGCCACCAGGGTCATCAGGGCCATCGCCCAGAGAGTCTTGCGCATCGTGGTCACCTCCTGAAATCGATCCAGTGGAAGAACGGTCAATCCGATCAGGGCGGATCCGCCGCGGTCGATTCTGACGGATCGGCCGGGCGTTTGCAATGCCTCGGCAGAGGCGCAGTCAGTTGACCAGGGAGTGGAATCATGAGAGCGCGCTGGCAATTCCGGCTTCGCACGCTCATGGTCGCGGTCGCCCTCGTGGGGCTTGCCTCATGGTCTGGGGTGAGATGGACGCGCACACCCACGCCTACGCTCGTCATCCAGCCCGGCGACTTCTTGCAGGTCGAGGTCAAACAGGACCTGGTAGCCAGTCGACCGATCTTCGGCAACAAGTGGCTTGTCCAGTCCGACGGCAGGATCCTCTCGGCTTCTATGGTTCCGTCGATGTAGCGGGGCTGACGGAATCCCAGGCGAGGGACAAGATCGCCGACTATCTTCGCCCGTTCCTGGCTGTCACATTCAAGACCGTGCCGTCCCGATCGAGGAGGTGCATGGGGGCCGACCTCTTGAGGCTCGTGACCTCCTCATCCTCGCGGAACGAGGTTGATCCGCGGACGACTCCGCGATCCGTGACCTCGACCCTCTTGACGACGGAGGTCCCATCAACCCGGTAGAAATCGACCGTCCAGCGCGGGAGGCCGAACTCCAGGTACGCCCGGGCCATGTGCTTCTCGGGGCGGAACGCCGCATCGTTTTCGATCAAGTAAGCGGTCGCGATCCGGATCGCCTCGTGCGGGCTCCGCGCCACGGCCCCGGATAACCGGCTGAAGACCATGAGCAAGCCGGCCGCAATGATTGCGACGAACACGAACGTGTCGCGCGGGCGCGTGGAGAGCGTGAGCATCGCCGCCAGGACCGCCGCGGCGAACAGCAGCCCCCCGACCGTAAACCGAAGGCGGGGCAGTCGCATCGACCGGGATCGCGTCCCGCCCATGTTCCCCTCCCCCAGCCCCCCAGATCTTGCCACTGTAGGCGGTTTGAGCTGCGGATTCAATATTTGTCCGTGGTCCGTGGTCCGTTGTAGGAGCTGCCGCTCCGGTGCAAAGTCCTTGCCCCTCTTCGAGTGTGTTGTCTCTGCCAGACCAGGCTGGTCAGCCCGCGTCAGCGAACAACGGACCACGGACCACGGACAATGGACAAAGAAGAAAGATTCTGGCCCCGGGTGTGTGTATCCTGGTGGAAGGAGGTTGGATGGACGAGCCGCCTGCCACGCGACGTTCGCTGATCGTCAAGCTGCGCGACCTGGCCGACACGGCGGCCTGGGGCGAGTTCGTGGCGCTCTACGAGCCGTTGATCTACCGGTTGGCCCGCCGCAAGGGGCTGCAAGACGCCGACGCGCGCGACCTGTGCCAGGAGGTGTTCCGCACGGTGGCCCGGGCCGTCGGCCGCTGGGACACCGACCCGGCCCGGGGCAGCTTCCGGGGATGGCTCTCCCGGATCGCGCGCAACCTGCTGGTCAACTTCCTGACCCGGCGGCCGTACCAGCGGCTCGGCAGCGGATCCACCAGCATCCAGGACCTGCTCGAGGCGCAGCCGGCCGCGGACCCGTCGGCGACGGCCTTGTTCGAGGCCGAGTATCGGCGGCGGCTGTTTCAGTGGGCCGCCGAGGAAGTCCGGGGCGAGTTCACGCCGCCGACGTGGCAAGCGTTCTGGCGGACCGCGGTCGAGGGCCGGCCGCCGGCGGCGGTGGCGGTCGAGCTGGGCCTCTCGGCCGGCGCCGTCTACATCGCCCGCAGCCGGGTGCTGGCCCGCCTGCGGCGCCGGATCGAGCAACGGGGTGACGAAGCGTCCGCGATCCTGAGCGAGGTCGATCATGGTAGTCCGGCTGAATCCCTGTGATCCCGACCGCTTGCGGCTCCTGGCCGAGGATCGCTTGCCGCCGGCCGACGTCGCCGGCCTGGAGGAGCACCTCCAGCACTGTGCCGATTGTCGTGAGCTGCTGGATGGACTGGTCGGCGGACAGGGTTGGCTCGAGGCGGTGCGCCGCTACCTCGGGGCTGACGCGACCGAATCGGACGAGGGGACGGATGCGTTCACCGACCTCGGCGCGTCGCTGGACTTCCTCGCGCCCTCCGACTGGCCCGATTCGAGGGGTCGCCTCGGGTCGTACGAGGTCAAGGGGGTGATTGGCCGGGGCGGGATGGGCATCGTGCTCAAGGCGTTCGACCCGGCCTTGAGCCGGCACGTGGCGATCAAGGTGCTGTCGGCGTCGCTGGCGACCAGCGGCGCGGCGCGGCGGCGGTTCCTCCGCGAGGCGCGGGCCGCGGCCGCGGTCGTCCACGAGCATGTCGTCTCGGTCTTCGCCGTGGACGAGACGGCCGGGCTTCCCTTCCTGGTGATGGAATACGTCCCCGGCCGCTCGCTCCAGGACCGGCTCGACCAGCAGGGGCCGCTGGCCCCGCTGGAGATCCTCCGCATCGGCATGCAGACGGCGGCCGGGCTGGCGGCCGCCCATGCCCAGGGCCTGGTCCACCGCGACATCAAGCCGGCCAACATCCTGCTGGAGAACGGTGTCGAGCGGGTCAAGCTGACCGACTTCGGCCTGGCCCGGGCGGCGGCCGACGCCGGCTTGACCCAGAGTGGAGTCGTCGCCGGCACGCCGCACTACATGGCCCCCGAACAGGCGCGCGGCGAGGCCACCGACCACCGCGCCGACCTGTTCAGCCTGGGCAGCACGCTCTACGCCATGTGCACCGGTCATCCGCCCTTCCGTGCCGAATCGCCCCTGGCGGTGCTCCGCCGCGTGGCTGACGACCAGCCCAGGCCGGTCCGCCAGATCAACCCGGAGATCCCCGCATGGCTGGAGGCGATCCTCGCGAGGCTTCATTGCAAGGATCCGGTCGGGCGCTTCGAGTCCGCCTCCGAGCTGGCCGACCTGCTCAGCCGGTGCCTGGCCCACCTCCAGGAGCCGCTGGCCGTCGGGATGCCTCCGGAGTTGATCCCCACGCCGGCCCCGGGGAACCCGCGCCGGGGCCGGCGCGGGCTCTGGCCCTGGGCGGGGATGGCCGCCCTGGTCCTGGGCGGGATCCTGGCTCCCTGGCCGCGGCCGGCGCCGCAACCCCGCGCGCTCGAGCCCGCGCCGACCCGGCCGGGCCGAGACGGTCCCGGCTCTGCGCCGCCGGTCCGCTCGGCCCGGATCCAGCCGGACGAGTTCGATCACGCCTTGGAGGAAGCCTGGCGGCAGGCCGGGGTGATCGAGGGCGACCTCCATCAGCGAGCCGACCTCCCAGGACAGGATTTCCTGTCCGCGACCGCCAGGCGCCTGGCCGATCGGGCCGGGTCCCTCGAGCGGGCGATCGTCGCCGGCCGCGATGCGTCCCCCGCTGTTCCCGACCGTCTTGGTCCTTTCCAATCCCGATGACAGGAGATGACCCATGAAGACAAAGCTCGCCCTGATGCTGACGGCCGTGCTCGGCGCGACGGCCCTGGTCGCGTCCGCTCAGACACCGTACCGCATCGATCCCGCGCCACCGAACGCGCCGACGCCGACCGTCTACAGCCTCGGCGCTGGTGTTCCGCAACCTCCGCCGCCACCGCCGCCCGGCGCGAATTACGTCGCGACGCCTGTCACGACGCCCATCGTGACGACCGCAACCGCATATACTTTCCGCGTCTCGCCCGAGGAGGCCGCTCTCGCGCATGAGGCCGACCAACTGGCTCGACAGCTCAGCGAGGCCAGGTCGGATGCCGACCGAGACAAGCTCAAGACCAAGCTGGGCGAAGTCCTGGAGAAACAGTTCGACCAGCGCCAGCGTCGCCACGAGGCCGAGATCAAGGCGCTCGAAGCCCAGGTCAAGAAGCTCAAGGACCTCGTCGAGAAGCGGCAGGAAAACCGGCGGGAGATCATCGCCCGGCGGCTCGACCAGATCCTGCGCGAATCCCAGGGGCTGGGCTGGTAGAACCCTTTCGTCGCGTAGACAGGCTCTTGACCGCTGCCTCAGGCGGCCCTGGCCAGTCCCAGGTCCCGGGCGAAGCCCGCGCTGTGAGCCGTCGGGAGATCGCGAGATCGCGCGGCGACTCGGAGCTAGCCCCTTGCAATTCCCACCCTGCGGTGGGTAACATGTTAGCGGCTTCTCCGATCACAGCCTCGTCAACCGATCAAAACCCCCATGGCCTCTTCGTCCCGCGGACGAGTGACGCACTGCGTCGCCGGAGCATTCCTGCTCCTGGTCGTGGGTGGAGTTGCGCCTCCATCGGCGCGGGCGAGTTGTGGGCGCGATGTGACCTCGAGCCTGAGCCGATCGACCGGGAAATGGCTCTCCCGCCTGGAATTGCTGGGCGAGCCGTTTGCGAAGCCGGTCGATCCGGCGTCTGGTGATCCCCGTCCCCAGGGACCATGCTCCGGCCCCTCGTGCTCCGGGGGTCGCGATCTACCCCATGCGCCGGCCCCATCGCCCGAGCCGACGGATCCGAGCGATTCCTGGTGCTGCACGATCGTCGCGCAGCACTGGGGCGGCAGCCTGGAGCCGACCGGGACGCTGGCCAATCTCCCTTCGGTCCATCCCCGGCACAGCACCTCTCCCCTCGAACGCCCCCCGCGCGGCGCACTCGCTCACTCCTCATCCCCTCGTCGCGGTTGATCGGGGCTGATCCGATCGGTCGGCGCAACCTCGCGCCGGCCCCAGCCCTGCGCCAGGGGTCTCCGACCGCTTCGTACCCTTCGTGAGTGAACTTTAAGGATCGGCTGTCATGAGCCAGAGCACCGATTTTTCGAAGCGGTTCTTCGCCGACTTCATCGCCGCGCGGATCCGGGCCAGGGAGATCGAGAAGAGCGAGTCGCCACCCTCCGGCCCGGACCGGGACACGCGCCCGGTGACCGCGCACCGCACCGAGCAGAACCTCGGGCAGGGGTCGAACCAAACGATCCCTGCGTGAGGGGAACGCCGCGGGTCGACGGCCCGCACTCGGCTCGCGACGCTTTGGTCAAGCGGAGATCCGTCGGTTTCGCCGGCCCCCTGGAAACTCCGATCGGCGGAGTTGTCTGTTCTGCTCGCGTTGCCGGCAATTGATCCGTGAATGTTCGAACTCGGCATCCCACAGGCAATGAGGTTGGCTGCCGCGAGCGTGAACTCTCCCGCTCGATGGCGAGATCGTCATGAAGCCCATTGGTTGCGAGCGACTGAGGCGGATCGGGACCGGGGCGCTGGTGCTGCTCCTGGTCCATGGCCTCGGTACGACTCGCTGGGCCTCGGCGGCCTGCAACCATCTCGTCACCTCGAAGATGGATCATCCCGCCGAGTTCTCCCGGTTCGACGCGCTGATCACCGGCGATGGCGATGGGTCCGCCACCATCGCGGGGAATCCGACTCCAGACCCCCTGAACCCGCTTGGACCGAAACACCAGGGGCCCTGCTCGGGGCCGGGCTGTTCCAGCCGCGTGCCGATGCCCGCGCCGCCGGCGTTCCCCGACTCCGACCGCTCCGATCCCTGGGTGGTCCTCAATGCGGTCGTGCACCTTCCTCTGGCATCGCCGCCTTGCCGTACGAGTGACGAACCGGCCGGCCGCCCCGGCGGAGTAACGCCCTCGATCTTCCATCCTCCCCGCGCCTGAGTGCTCACCCGCGCGGACGACCTGCCCGCGCACCCATCCAGCCAATCCATCCGCATGCACCGCGGAGCGAGCGAACCGGCCCGGCGCCATTACCCCGGCACGAACGACGCTCCAGTCGTAGGTCAGGCTTTAGGCTTTAGCCTGACCTACGTGCTGGCTGGCGCCTTCGGCTCCCGCGGGGTGAGGTCGCGCTCTCCCGGGGACTGTGAGGCCCTGACCGCCTGAGCCGCCTCCTGTCCGTTCGGTCGGGCCTCTCCCCGACCGCCTGGACCGGGCGATGTGCAGGCGGACCCGCGTCCGTGCGGTTCGGTTCCTCATTCGATTCGGTTTTCCAGCATTCGTTCGCATCTTGACGACGGGAGGATATTCCATGCTTCGTCGACGTTCCGGATTCACGCTGATCGAACTCTTGGTGGTGATCTCCATCATCGCGGTGCTGATCGCGCTGTTGCTCCCCGCCGTCCAGTCGGCGCGGGAGGCCGGGCGACGGATTCAATGCGTCAACAACCTCAAGCAGATCGGCCTGGCCGCGCACAATTACTTCGAGTCTCGCAACGCGCTGCCCGGTGCCGACATGGTGTACAACGTCACGGAGCTGTCGGCCCTCTCCCAGCTCCTGCCGTACCTGGAGCAGTCGACCGTGTTCAACACGATCAACTGCGACTTCTCCTACATGGACCCCACCAACAACACGGCGATGATGACGATCATCAACGGCTTCATCTGCCCTTCGGCCCTGCCGGACCCGGCCCCATCGTTCGGCGCACAGACGAACTACATGGCGAACATGGGTAGCGGCATCGTCTGGCAGGCGGCCGTCGGCATCAATGCCGGGATGCCCCAGCCCAACGGCGTCTTCTACGACGACAGCGCGACCACGTTCGCTGCGATCACCGACGGCCTGTCCAACACGACGTTCTTCAGCGAGCGGGTCCTGGCCGACTGGAATAACGGAATCATCAGCCCGGTCGCCGACGTCTTCTTCTCGCCAGCGGCGCCCACGACGCCCGACCAGGCCCTGCAGTTGTGCCAGGCCGTCAACATCTACGACCCGAGCAGCCAATTCCCGCTGTTCATGGGCGCGCCGTGGCTGTGTGGCCAGCATATCTTCCTGCACGTCACGCCGCCGAACACGCGGTCCTGCGGCTTCTTCCTGGCCCTGCGCGCGGTGATGCCACCCAGCAGCTACCACCCCGGCGGGGTCAACGTGCTCTTCGGTGACGGCTCGGTCAAGTTCGTCAAGGACTCGGTCAACCTTGCCACGTGGCGCGCCCTGGGCACCCGCGCGGGGGGCGAAATCGTGAGCTCGGACAGCTACTGAGGAATCCACGGAACCATCGGGAGGCGAACCATGTTCACCACGAAATCGACCACCTTCGCATACTCCCCATCCAGGACCAACCAGGGCGACGACCTGAGCTGGTACGGCACGCTGGGAATCGTCGCCGCCTGCCTGCTCGTGCTGGCGGCCATGTGCGTCATGGGCTGTTCGGGCTCGAGCCAGGCCCATGCCGTCGATCCGTCCCGCGCACGCGAGGCACTGAAGCTCGCCCTGGAGCAGTGGAAGCGCGGAGCGGAGCCCAGTTCGCTCTCCTCGTCCGCGACGCCGATGACCATCCAGGACTTCGATTGGGCTTCTGGAGCCAAACTGATCGATTACCAGTTGGTGGACGACGGCAAGGCCTACGACAGCAACCTCCGCATCCAGGTCAAGCTCACCTTGGACGGCGGCCGGGGCCGAGGCAAGGGGACCACGACCGAGAAGAAGGTGTGGTACCTGGTCGGGACCAGTCCGGCGGTGACTGTGTTCCGGGACCTGCTCCGACGATGAACTTGGCCATGCGAAGGGCCAGAACGATCCCGCTTCGAGAGGAGGCATTGGTTGCTCATGGTCTCCCATTCTTCCGCGCACCGGGACCATCTCGGGCCGGACCGGGTCCTTCGTGTTCCCCGACTGATCCGGCTGGTGGCGGCCACCGTGGCGATGATCCCGGCGGCGGCCCGTGCCGGGGAGCCCGGTGCCGACAAATCGACGTCGGCGACCGGGACAGCTTACGTCCCCCTGTTGACCAACGAGGAAGCCTGGCGATTCCTGCCCAGGGCCGAGCAAGGGTCCGGCCAGCCCTTGCCATCCTGGGCGCGGGCCCTGGCCCGGAGCCTCCCGCGCACGACGGCCGCCATGCTCAATCTCGACCGGATCCACCGCGCGCAGAGTCCGCTCGGACCCTTGCTGCGCGGCAAGATGCGCTGGGTCGCCGCCCGGGCCAACCACTGCGCCTACGGCATGGCATATGCCGAGGCCGATCTGAAGCGGGCGGGCCTGGATGAGTCGGGGTTCCGCTCGCTGAAGGGAAACCCTGCCGCGGTTCCGGCGGCCGAGCGGGCCGCGCTCGACTTCGCCCACCAGATGACCGTGGATGCCGCGGCGGTCACCGACGCCGAAGTGGCAAACCTGATCGCCCGGTACGGGGAATCCCAGGTTGTGGCGATGGTCTTGCTGCTGGCCTACGCCAACTTCCAGGACCGGCTCCTCCTGGCACTGGGGGTGCCGATCGAGCCCGGCGGCCCGCTGCCTCCGCTGGAGATCCGATTCGATCCCGAGGCGGACCCGCCGCCGGTCCCGCCCCGGCAACCACCCAAGGGACGACCCGTCCCCAAGGAACCGGAGCGGATCGACGATCCCTTCTGGCTGTCGATGGAGTTCGACGACCTGCAAGACCAGCTCAACGCCCAGCGATCGCGATCGGGCCGGATTCGCGTCCCAACCTGGGAGGACGTGCTCCGGGTGTTGCCTCCGGAAGTGCCCCGGCCCGAGACGCCGATTCGCATCCGCTGGAGCCTGGTCACTCTGGGCTATCAGCCCAAGCTGGCGCGGGCCTGGTCCGCCTGCACGCGCGCCTTCGGCGAGGAGGCGGATCAAGACCGGGTCTTCGAGGAAAGCCTGTTCTGGATCGTGACACGCACGATCCATTGCTTCTACTGAATGGGGCATTGCGAAATGCTGCTCGCGGTCGCGGGCCTCGACAAGTCGGCACTTGATGAACGGACACGACGGTTGGCCAGTGGCGATTGGTCCTCCTTCCCACCCGGCGATCGCGCCGCGTTTCTGTTCGCGCGCAAACAATCCCGGGAGCCCTGGTCGATCACGGCCGAGGACCTGGATCGGCTCGTGGATCATTTCGGCACGGAACGCACCCTGGACATCGTCTGGTGGGCCTGCCGTTGCCATTACATGACCCGGGTCGCCGACGCCTTCCAGATTCCCCTGGAACGTGACAATGTCTTCGAGGACAACCAAACCCCCAAGGAGAAGCCCAAGTGACCCGCGATGCCGTGGTCTCCGACCTGCCCGAGCTTTGCGTCGAAACCCCGGTCGCCAGGGCGGGAAGGAGGCCCAGCAACCATCCCGGGCGCTGCGCGACCGAACAGCCGAACAATATCAGAAATACAAGCTTTTATTTGACGAATCAAGCGGCACCGGATGGTACCGGAATGCGGGGTGCCACGGCTCAAGAAATGACAGGGTCTTGCAGAATAATAGTGCTACGTGTATCTTGTTGAAGATTCTTGATATTGCACGATGTCGTCCCATCGGCCGCCCGCGTTGCCCCAAACAGAGAGACCCTAGACACCGGAACCCGGCGGAATGACCAGGCCCTTTCCTATCCGGCACCCGACCCCACTTCCGGCAGGAGCCGTTGTCGGGCTCCTGGCGTTGGCTCTGGTTGCGCCCGCCGGCGCGCGGGCCGGTTGCTCGCACCTGGTCTGGTCCGGGGCCGATCCGGGGGTGCGAATGGCTTCGCTGATCGAGTCTGTCATTGGCGACCCGACCAGGAGATCGGCCGGGCTGCCGGGTCCGCCTCCGCCGCGCCCGTGCTCGGGCGCGTGGTGCTCGGGTCAGCCGGCCGCGCCGGCGGTGCCGGCCGGCATGGTCGACGAGCTGGCGGATTGCTGGGCCTGGTGGACGGCGACTTCGACCTCGAGCTCGGGGCGTCTCTCGCTCTTCTTCGCGGGAACGGCGGCACTCCGGCCGCTCCACCGGGGGAGCGCCGTGTTCCATCCGCCCCGTCTCATCCGGCCGGCTTGAAGAACGGTCCATACCCGTGAGGCCGCCTGCGGTGCCGATCCGGACCGCTGCGGAAGTCGCTCTGGGCTCAGCGCCGATCTCGCGCCCGCGCGGCCGGGGCGCGATCGGATCCGCGTCGGGGTCGTGGTCCGGCTCCGCCGCCCATCGGGTGGGATGGCGCTTGACCCCGCGCCGAACGGCCAAGATCGCATTTTTGATCCGTCATTACCTGCATGAATCGATGAACCACATAGGAGTTTTCGCATCATGAGAGTTCAACGATCCGGTTTCACTCTGATCGAGCTGTTGGTCGTGATCGCGATCATCGCTGTGCTCATCGCGCTGTTGCTGCCGGCAGTGCAATCGGCGCGGGAAGCCGCGCGGCGCGCCCAGTGCGTCAACAACCTTAAGCAGATCGGCCTGGCGATGCACAACTACCATGACTCGATGAATTGCTTCCCGATGAGCATGGGGCTGGATGCCCCCGGTTTCGGCTACCCGGAGCCGGTGTCGTATTCGGGCCTCAGCATGCTGCTGCCGTACCTGGAGCAGACGGTGGTGTTCAACTCGATCAACTACAGCATCCTCCGGGGCGACCCGGGCAACAACACGGCGATGGCGACGGCGGTGAACTCGTTCCTCTGCCCAACCGACCCCCAGCAGGGCAACTTGCCGCCGGGACAGGCCGGGGAGAACTACCACCCGAACTCGGGCAACACCATCGATTACGTCTGGGGCGTCAGCGACCCCTGGGGCTTCAATACCAGCCTGCCGCCGTTCAACGGCGTGTTCTACCCGGTCAGCTACACGCGGATCGCCGAGATCACCGACGGCACGAGCAATACGGCGGCGTTCGGCGAGATGGGTCTGGGCGACATGTCCAACGCGATCGCGACCGAGAGGACCGACCAGTTCTGGACCCAGACCTGGCCCTCGACACCGGACCAGGCGATCGCCCAGTGCCAATCGTTCCCGGCCTCGAACCTGGCGTACCAGGGCCTCTCGACCGACGGCGTCCCCTGGATCGAGGGGAGCACCTCGGCAATGTACAATCACGTCAACACCCCCAACAAACGCTCGTGCATCTTCCCGCCGGGCCGGATCATGAACACGGCCAACAGCTTCCATCCCGGCGGGGTCAACCTGGCGGTGTGCGACGGCTCGGTCCGTTTCGTCAAGGATTCGGTCAGCCTGCCGACCTGGCGCGCCCTGGGATCGCGCAATGGGGGCGAGGTCCTCAGCTCCGACTCCTATTGATCCATTCTCGTGAGGAGATGAACCGATGAGACGAGCGTATCGAGCCATGGCCGCGGCCGGGCTCGCGGCCCTGTCGCTGGCGGCCCCGCCGCTGGGCTGTGGCGGTCCGAAACCGGCCGACCCCGACCAGGCCCGCGCCACCCTCGCGATGGCGCTGGACGCCTGGCGTGACGGCCGGACGATCGACGAGGTGACCAACGGCAGCCCGCCCATCATCGTGGCCGACCCCTCGTGGAAGGCCGGATTCAAGCTGTCGCGCTACCAGGTTGCCGAGACGGCCCGGCCGGCGGGCTTCGACCTGAAGATCCCCGTGGAGCTGTGGCTCCAGGACCCCAAGGGCAAGGCGGTCCAGGAGAAGGTCAAGTACACCGTCAGTATCCAGCCGTCGCGGACTGTGATCCGCTCCCCGATGTGATCGTGCTTCAGTCGGTGCCTCCCGGCAGCCCAGGGGGCACCGACGAGCCCGCCCAGCGCGGGCTGCGATCTGCGCCGATTTTCGTTTCAAACTCAGGCAAGAACGTCGATACAAGAAACTGCAAGGAGCGACGTATGTTGGCGATTCAAGAAGTGTGGATCCTCTTGCTCTTGCTCGGGGCGGTGTTCCTGCCGGCCGTCGCGGTAGTCGCCGCGCCCGTCAGAGGCGAGGGACCGGTCACGCCCCTGGGTGACGCCGAATGCTGGAGGCGGATGCCGCCGGCGGAGTCCGGGGGCGGGCAACCGTTACCGAACTGGGCGAAGGCGGTGGCCACGCACTTGCCGCGCACCGCCGCCGCGATGCTGGAACTCGACCTGGCGCAGCGGACGAAGAGTCCCCTGGATCCGCTGCTGCGGGCCAAGATGAGGTGGGTGATCGCCCGCGCCAACCGTTGCGCCTATGGCGAGTCCTACGCGCTGGGCGACCTGGCGCGGGCCGGCGGCGACACCGCCGCGGCCAAGTCGCTGACCGGCGATCCCGCCCGGTGGCCCGAGGCCGATCGGGACCCGCTCAAGTTCGCCCTGCTCTTGACCATCGCGGCGCCGGCCGTCCCCGATGAACTCTTCGCCCGGCTCCGCGCCCGGTTCGGCGACCAGCAGGTCGCGGCGATGGTGCTCCTGGCCGCCTACGGCAACTTCCAGGATCGCATCGTGCTGGGGCTGGGGCTGCCGGTCGAGACCGGTGGACCGCTCCCGCCGCTGGAGGTCCAGTTCGCGCCGGGCGCGTTCCAGGCGACGCCCCTGTTGCCGCCCCAGTCCGAGCGGCCCGGCCTGCTCGCGTCGGGCGCGACGGTCGTGGAGCGGGATCCCGAGTGGTCCCAGCTCTCGTTCAACGAGCTCCAGTCGCGGCTGGAACGGCAACGGGCACGAACGCCGCGCCTGCCGATCCCCACCTGGGACGAGGTCAAGAAGAACCTCCCGCCCGCGATCGCCGCCCGCCCGACGCGGATCGTCTGGAACCTCGTCTGCTCGGGCTATGTCCCCGAGCTGGCCATCCCCTGGAGCGTCGCGACGCGCACGATGTGGGCCGAGGCGAAGACGGACCGCGTCTTCGAGGAGAGCCTGTTCTGGGTCCAGACCCGGAGTGTCCGCTGCCACTACTGCATGGGGCATTGCGAGATGCTGCTGGAAGTCGCCGGGCTCGACAACCACGCGGTCGCCGAGCGCACCCGGCGGCTGGCGAGCGACGACTGGTCGTGCTTCCCGCCGGCCGAACAGCGCGCCTACGCCTACGCCCGCAAGCTGACCAAGACGCCCTGGGCGCTGACGCGGACCGATTACAAGGTACTCGAACAGGACCTCGGCCCCGAGCGGGCCATGGCCACCTTCTGGTGGCTCTGCCGCGGCCTGTACATGACCCGAGTCTCCGACGGCTTCCAGCTGCCGTTGGAGCGCGACAACGTCTTCGCCGACTTCTTCGGCAAGGGCTCGGCCCCGCAAGAGCCCGCTCCGAATGGCCCGAGATGATGACATCCTGTGCTGTGGAACGATCCGACTACCGATCCGACCTGCAAGCGAGTCCTTCCAAACCGGAGGAAATCGGCATGGCTCATATCCAGTTGCCCGAAGGGGCGCCCGGCATCGTCGGGCTGATGATCGCGTATCCGGAGACCCGGGTCCACCTGAGCGGCCTGGCCGAGGCCCTGCTCAGGGGACCGTCGTCGTTGACGCCGGGCGAGCGCGAGCTGATCGCCAGTTACGTCTCGTCCGGCAACGCGTGCAAGTTTTGCATGCAGTCGCACGCGGCCGCGGCGCGGGTCCACTTCGGCGAGAAGTCCCGGCTGGTTGACCAGGTCCTTGCCGACCTGCCTACGGCGCCCGTGTCGGCGAAGATGAGAGCTCTGCTGGCGATCGCCGACAAGGTCCGGCGCGATGGCCGCCTGGTCCAGGCGGCGGACGTGGAGCGAGCGCGTGCCGAGGGTGCCGATGACAAGGCGATCCACGACACGGTCCTGATCGCGGCCGCATTCTGCATGTTCAATCGCTATGTGGACGGTCTGGGGACCTGGGCCCCGGAGGACCCCGCCCACTACGAGGAGACGGGGCAGCGGCTGGCGAACCAGGGCTATGTCCATTACGACTTCAGCAAGGGGTGAGGCCGGGTCCCCGCCAGCCTTCTGCGCGTTCAGCCAGGGGCGTGACCGGCCTCGTTCCCTGGCTGTCGGCATCGTGCCTGGAAAAAACGTGACAAGGCACTTGCAAAACAAGCGTGCCATGTGTATCTTACTCAAGCTTCTTGATATTCCACGATCTCATCCACTCCGTTGCGTCCCTTTCCCGCTCCGGCGGGGATCCGAACCTCAGGACCTGGCGTGATGACGAGGTCCTTGATCCTCAAGCAATCAGCCTCAGTTCCCACGGGAGCCGTTGTGGTGCTCCTGGCGATGGCATTGTCTGCACCCCCTGGCGCCGAGGGCGGATGCTCCCACCTCGTCACCTCGCGAACCGATCCGGCTCGGCTCGCTTCCCAGCTCGATCCGTCGATCACGGGATGGGCAGATCGATCGGCGCCACTTCCTCTCCCGCCCGGGTCACGCCCCTGCTCGGGCGCGTGGTGCTCGGGGCAGCCAGCTGCGCCGGCGATCCCGGCCGGCATGTCGGACGGCCGTCTGGACTCCTGGCTCTGGTGCCCCTCAGCACCGGCCCTGACCTTGACACGGCCCTGCTTGCATTGCGTGGGCACGGCCGCTCTCCGCCCGATCCGTCGAGGGACTGCGGTGTTCCATCCACCCCGGTTCCCCTTGCCGGTTTGAAAATCCGATCGTCGCGCGTGGCGGAAGCCGCCATCACGATCCGGTCTCGCCCGGCGTCCGGCCTGAGTCTGCGCCGATGCCCCATCGCGGGGTAGGACGTCGCGGTGAGGTGGCTGGCCCGGTAACAGGGTGCTCGCCGCGCTGGAAGACTTTCGCCGGTCCAGGCGTCCGGTCGCGGGACGTCGATGAGCCGTGTGCACCGTCCGGTCCGCGAGCGACGATCGGGCTCCTCTGATCCGATATCGTCAGGGGACCACCCTGCGTTGACTCAAGTCGAGGGGCGGTTTCCACCGTGCCCCGATCGCGGCCCGAGTTCGCTCTCGTGTGGGGCGGGGGATCGGGCTGCGCGCTCAACGATCGTGATCGGCTTTCCTCAACGTCATTGTTCCTTGCAAGAGAGTGGTTGATCTGCGGAGGCACAGCTCATGAGCACACAACGAGCCGGATTCACGCTGATCGAATTGTTGGTGGCGATCGCGATCATCGCGGTCCTGATCGCGCTGCTGCTGCCCGCCGTGCAGGCCGCCCGCGAGGCGGCCCGGCGCGCGCAGTGCGTGAACAACCTGAAGCAGGTGGGGATCGCCCTGCACAACTACCACGATGTGAATGGGACCCTGCCGCTGGACCGCCACTACAGCACCAACGCGGTCTACTTCAACGATTCCGCCTTCCTCAAGTTGCTCCCCTTCATGGAGCAGACGCCGCTCTATGGCTCCTTCAACCTCAACCTCCCGGAGACCGACTTCAGCAACTCGACGGGGACGGCCGCGTCCGTGGCCAGTCTTCTCTGTCCTTCCGACACGACCGATCGATTGCCGGCGGGCTGGGCGGGCACAAACTACTGCGTGAATGAGGGGACGTACTTCCCCTGGGTCTGGGGCCCGCTCGACATCCATGGCTACAACACCAGCCTGCCGCCGCCCAACGGGCCGTTCTTCCAGGACATGGCCTTCAACCTGGCGTCGATCACCGACGGGACGAGTAATACCGCGGCCTGCTCCGAGCGGGTCATCGGCGACTTCAACAACGCCGTCTCGACCCCGAAGACCGACAATTACGAACCCCACACCGCTCCCGCGGGCTTCGACGACGCGATCGCCGGCTGCCTCGCCCTGGACATCACCAACCTCTCGTATCAGGGCCTCAGCCAGGACGGCGGGCCCTGGTCCTGGTCCAGGAACTGCGAGACGATGTACAAGCACATCACACCTCCCAACAGCCGGTCGTGCATGTACCCGGCGAATTTGAGGATTCTCCTCTCGGCCAACAGCAATCATCCCGGCGGGGTCAACCTCACGCTCTGTGACGGCTCGGTGCGGTTCCTCAAGGACACGGTCAACCTCACGACCTGGCGGGCGCTGGGCACGCGCAACGGCGGCGAGGTGATCAGCGCGGATGGTTACTGATTGCTCGCGTATGGATCACGAACCAGCATCCCCGCGGCACCGCGGGAGTCGCTACACCTTTTCCGAAGCGAGGTCTGCTGAAATGATCAACGCCAGGAATTCTTGCGGGATTGCCGGTCTGTTGGCCGTGTCGATGGCTCTGTTGAGCCAGCCGGGCTGCGGGGAGGGTCCGCCGAAGCCGGCGGATCCCGCGGCGGCTCGAGAGGCGCTGGATCGCGCCCTGACGGCCTGGAGAGAAGGCAAGCCGGCCGAATCGCTCAAGAGCGACAATCCTCCCATCGTGGTCTCCGATCACGTCTGGAGCAACGGCGCCCGCCTGGTCAAGTACCAGATCGAGCCGGGAGACCGCCGCGCCGGCACTGACCAAACCTTTCAGGTCGTCCTCTGGCTCCAGGACGACAAGGCCAAGGGCAAGGCCAAGGAAAAACAGGAGAAGACCGAGTACAACGTCGGCACCAATCCGATCCTCACGGTCGTCCGCCCGTTCTGAGCCGGTGGGTGGTCCGCGTCCGCGGGTCAAGAGCGGCCGGGCATTCCCCCCGAACCACCCCACTCGGGCGGTCGGGTGATCGCGCGGCCGGACCATCCTTTGGTCGTGCTGCACGAGATCCTGGTTGTGACTCACGAGTCCGTCCTGACAAACCAACTCCTGGGAGGCTGCATCATGCACTTGCTTGCAACGTCGATCGTCCTGCTCGCCTCGTCGACCCCGACGTGGGCGTCCGACCCGCCACCCGTCCCGCTGACGCGTCCCGAGATGAAGCAGTTGCTCGAGGAATCGAAGAAGTTCAGGCCGCGGTTGAAACCGCCCGAGCCAACCCCCGAGGAACTGGCTGCGGCCAAGGAGCAGGGCAACGTGTCGGGCAGCAGGGGGAACCTCCGCAATCTCCTGCCGCGCGAGCTGAGGCGGGGCGCGTTCTTCTTCTGGGACGGCCGCACCCAGGACATGGATCGGATCGCCCTCCGCAACCCCAAGGCGCCCGCGACATCTCCGCGCCGCTCGAGCGCGCGATCGGAATCCAGCTCAACTCGCATGCGGATCGACCCCGATCCCAAGATGACCCTGGACTATGCCTTCAAGACGATGCTGTTCTGGATCGTGTCTCGGGGCAACAACTGCGTTTACTGCATGGGCCATCAGGAGGCCCAGCTCCCGGCTTTCGGCGTGACGGAGGACCGGATCGCCGCGCTCGATGGAGATTGGTCCGAGTTCACCCATGCCGAGCGCGCTGCCTTCGTTTTAGCGCGCAAGCTGACCGTCGCGCCCCAGACGGTCCACGACGCCGACATCGACGCCGTGCGCCGCCACTTCCAGGAGATCCAGGTCCAGGAGATCATCGGGATCGTGGCCGGGTTCAATGCCATGAACCGGTGGACCGGTCCGTTGCGGCTGACGCAGCAAGAGTTCCGTCTCTACCTGACGCCGACATCGCCGCAGTACGCCACGCGCATCACCCAGGTCGGTCCGGTGCCCCCGGGACGCACGGGCACCCGTTGCCAGCCGGCGGCCAATCCGCGACCGCCGTTGGAATCGCGGTCGGCGGTCGAGGCGAAATGGGCTGAGTGCGCCCGCCGCAAGCCGCGATTCGCCCTGGTGGATGAGTCGGCCGCGCGAGCGTTGTTGCCCGCGGGCACGTTCCCGTCGCACCAGCCGGTGCCGCATTGGGCTTGCCTCCTGCTCAACTTCCCCAAGGCTGGACCGGCCAAGGTCGCCGATCTGCTGGCCTCAGAGACCCAGGGGGCACTCACGCCGCGGCTCAACGCTCAGCTCGCCTGGGCCTCGGCGCGGGCCGATCACGCCTGGTATGCCCTGGCCCATGCGCGCGACCGGCTCCGCGCCCTGGGCCTGGACGACGACGCCATCTTCGCGATCGACCAGGCCAGTGGATCCTTCTCCACGCCCGCCGAGCGCGCAGCGCTCGCCTTCGCGCACAAGCTAACGGTCGACCCCGCACTGATCGACGACGCCGATTTCGAGGGGCTGCTGACCTATTACAAGGAGTCGGAGATCGCCGAGTTGATCGTTCACATCAACCACGATGTGTTTTTCAATCGGGTGACCGAGGCCGCACAACTTCCCCTGGAGAAAACGACGAACGGGGCAGTGTCACAGCGTTGATAACCCGATTCGGGCTTCGCCGAGAGGAGCCGCGTCTCCACCGGCTGGCTGCGCCGCCGCAAGCGAAGCGGGAGAACGTCTCGAACCCGAGGGCGTTCCCCGCTCTCGCTGGCAGGCGACGACTAGCGGCCGCCGAGCTCATCGAGCACACGGATGACCTCGCGGTCCTGCTGGGCCAGCGCCTGCGTCTGCGTTCCGGACCACCCCTGCTGCGCCTTGGAGCCGGAACCGCTCGGGCTTGGGGCTGCCACTTGCTTCTCGCGCAGGCTGGCGATGACCTGCTCGACGGACTGGCGACTCTCGGCGGCCATGGCCCGCGCAGGCTCCCGCAACCGCTGGGCCGGCTCCTCTCCAACTGGTTCAAGGGGGACCTCGGCTGCTTCCGCGAGGGGCCCGGCGTAGGACAAGCCGCCCCGGACTTCATGCTGCAGGCCCTGGGCAGCTCGGAGCGAATCGGCCTGGCCGCGCCTTGCGGCCGGCGGCCGGTCGTGCTGATCCTCGGCAACATGACCTGGGGACCCTTCCGTTCCCAGGTAGAGACCCTGGAGGGCTCGGCGTGCGGGACGTCCTAATTGAGCTGGGCCAGGTTGTCATCGACATGGCCGTTGACGACGAAGATATCGGGCCAGCCATCCGTGTCGAAGTCGGCCAGGGCACAGCCCCAGCCGACCCCGGCCAGGCTCGCTTGAAGGATCCCGGCCGAGGCCGTGATGTCGCGGAAGTTCTTGCCGTCGAGGTAGCGATCCAGACTGGTGTACTCGTTGCGGAAATGGGTCACGAATCGCTCGGGAAGACCGTCGCCGTTGACGTCCTCGGCGTCGGCGCCCATGCCCGCCTGGTTCTCGCCCGCCTCGAGCAGGCCGCCCCGGAGCGCTCGCCGGCGTCCTCGAAGATCCCGTCGCCCCGGTTCAAGAACAGGAAGTTCGGGCAGAGGTGATTGGCCACGAAGAGGTCGGTCCACCCGTTGCCGTCGAGATCGGCCGCGACGATGCCCATGCCCCGGGCATCCCCGCGGAGGGTGCCGGCCACCCGGGTCCTGTCCTGGAACGTGCCATCCCCCCGGTTCCGGAACAGGAAATGGCGCTGGGGGGAATGGATCAGGGAGAGCAAGATGTCCCAATCTTCCGCTCGGCGTCGCCGCAGTCGGGGTGGGCACTCTCGTAGGTCCACTGCCCGTAGCACCAGACAGACAGGTCGAGACGGCCGTCGCCCTCGGAGTCGAGTAGCGCCGCCCCGAAGGACCAGACCGGGCATTCGAGGCCGGAGTTGGCCGTCGGGTCGCGAAACGTGGCGTCGCCGCGGGTTCAGGTAGAGGACATCCGGCTCCAGGTTCCCCAGTCGAGGTCGGGCCAGCCATCGCCGTTGATGTCACCGGCGGCCAGACCGTGGCAGAAGCCCCGGAACCCGATGCCGGCCCGGTCGGCGAGGTCCTCGAAGGTCCCGTCGTGCCGGTTCCGATCGAGTCGATTGCCGCGGGACCGGGTCGGTGCGTCCAGGGGCCGGTTGCGGGTCGTCGCCAAGTCGATGTCGAGCCAGCCGTCGCCATCGGAGTCGAGCAGGGCCACGCCGCTGCCGTTGGCGGTCGGGTAGAGCGTCTCGGGGCTGTTGCCGCTGCGATGGACGAACGGGATCCCGGTGGTCTCGGTCACGTTGCGGAATCGGATCAGGCGGTGTTCCGGCGAGGGGGAGGGGGATTTCGGCTGGGAGGCAGAGGTCTCCTGTCTGGGCCCAGGTGTTGCCGAGCCGGGAGGCCGCGCGGTCGGTCCCAGCGCGGGAGGTGAGCTGGATTGACCCCCCACTCCGATGATCATTCTCAAGGCGAGAACTGCCGGAGAGCGCGACCGAGAACGACTCCGTGCATGGTCTTTCCGGGCGTCTATCAACGGCCTGGCCTCCCCCTCAACCCCCGAGGCGACGATCCTCTCCCGCCAGTCGCATCCGCCTGCGCTGGCAACCAGCGGGATCGTGCATCTTCCCTGTCAGAGTCCTTCGGATTGAGGTCGCTCGGCGCCCAGCCGGGTCATCGCGGATTCTCAGCAGTCCCTTGAATCTCGATCCTCCGCCGAGTAACATTCTACCAAGTTTCGAATCACCGTTCCTTCACCCGCTCGAGCCGACATGCTCTCTTCGCTGCCTGTACCAGCGAAGCACTGGGTCGCCGGGGCATTTGCCGTGCTCTTGGCGGTTGGTGGTATCGTGCCGTCAACGGCCCGGGCGGGTTGTGGTCACAACGTCACCTCGAGGCTGAGCCGATCGACCCAGGATTCGTTTTCTAACCTGGAGCTGTTCCGGTATTCCGCTGCAAGTCCGTTCGACTCGGCCCCTGGCGATCCCGGCCGCGATCGGCCGTCGCCCTGTTCGGGCCCATCCTGCTCGCAAGGGCGGAGCAGGCCCCAGGCACCGGCGCCGTCGTCGAACACGGTCAGGAGCGACCCCTGTTGCGATACGACGGGCGCGCTTTGCTGGGCTTACCCGGAGTCGGTCGATAAGCTGGACAACCCCTTCACGTCCTGTCCGCGGCAGAGCACCTCGCCCCTCGAACGCCCGCCGCGCGGTCCGCTCCCGCAGGCGCTCTCCTGACCCCCAGATCGCAACCTCCTGAGACGGGGCGAGCTTTCGCTGTTGCGCGGATTTAGAGCGAAGGCCCGGCGCTTTTGGGCCATTGTGCATTGGTCCACCACGTGAGTGCGATCGCACGAGAGAAACTGATCGCGGTCCGCGAGCGCTCCGCGGCCACGGCGGGACCGTCGCTGGCCATGCTCGCGCTGGAGCCTCAACCACGGTCGTTACGGAGTCCCTTTCGATGATGATGACAAGGCGTGAGAGAATGGTGTGCGGGTTCGTCCTGGGCTGGGCCCTGGTGGCGGCGCCCGCGCGGGCTGACGAGCCCAAGCCACCGCCCGGCCAGTCACCCGCAGCCCAGACGCGGGAGGCGGCGGAGGTGGCCGAGGCGCTCCGCGAATCCTGGCCCGATCGCCCCGAGTGGGTCGACATGCTCGCCGGCATCCTGGACGAGGAGCCGATGGGACCGGAGTTCGGCTGGTTCCGCACGGCCGTGTCGCAGACCCGGTTCGACTGGAACTCGACTCGCAAACGGCTCGACCGCAACGGCGATGGGCGGATCGAACGGCGGGAGTTCGCAGGCGGCGACGCCGACTTTGCGCGGCTCGACCGCAATCACGACGGCGCCTTGACCTCGCCCGACTTCGATTTCTCGGGCAGCGCACTGGCGCCCTCCTTGGGAAGCCTGTTGTTCGCGCGGCTGGACCGCGACGGCAACGGCAAGGTCACGCGCGAGGAGCTCGACGCCTTTGTCCAGGCGTGCGACAGCGGCGGCCAGGGGTTCCTGTCGCTCGCCGATCTGCAAGAGGCGTTCGCCTCGCCTGCGCGACCGCCGTCGGCCGGGTCGGGCCGGCCGTCGAAGGCGATGCTCGTCCGCGGCCTCTTCCGCCAGGAGCTTGGTTCGCTCCAGCCCGGCCCCAGGCTCGACGAGACCGCCCCCGACTTCACCCTCAAGACCAATGACGGTAAGACCGAGATGACTCTCTCCAAGCTGATCGGGCCCAGGCCCGTCGTGCTGGTCTTCGGCAACGTCACCTGCGGGCCGTTCCGCAGCCAGGCGGGGAACCTCGAGAAGCTCCGCCGGCGATACGAAGACCGCGCGACGTTCCTGATGGTGTATGTCCGCGAGGCCCACCCGACCGATGGCTGGCGGATGGAGAGCAACGACGGAGTCGGCGTCGTCACGGCTCAACCCCGCACCGACGACGAGCGTGCCGCAGTCGCCCAAAGATGTGGCCGGCTCCTGGACCTGGGTTTCCCGATGCTCGTGGATACGATCGACGACACAGTCGGCAACCGCTATAGCGGTATGCCCGGCCGCCTCTACGTGATCGATCGCCAGGGCAAGATCGCCTTCAAGAGCGGGCGCGGCCCGTACCTGTTCAAACCGGCAGAGCTGGAGCACGCGCTGATTCTGCTCTTGCAGGAAGAAGGGTCCAACGGATCCCGCGCACGCGTCGCGACGCCCAGCGGCGACCCACCCCGCCGCGAGTCGCCGGGCGGTGCGCCCCGGGCCTCGACTCCGCCTGCAAACTGACCAGGAAGCACCGAGACGAAGAGGTCCATTCCCCAGAACCCGGCGTGTTGATGAGGTCTTGCACGTTCCCGCGACCGGTCTCCCTCCTGTCAGGAGCCGTGCTGCCGCTCCTGGCATCGGCCCTGCTTGCGCCCCGGGCCGCAGAGGGTGGCTGCTCCCACCTGGTTACGTCCCGGACCGATCCAGGGCGGCTCGCCACGCGGATCGAACCGTTCATCGGCGCCTGGGCCGGCCACACGGCTCCGCTCCCCGGACCTCCACCCCCGCACCCGTGCTCGGGGGAGTTGTGCTCGGGGCAGCCGGCCGTACCGGCGGTCCCGGCTCGCGTGTTCGGCGGACCGCTTGACTCCTGGGCCTGGAGCGCGTCGATCCCGGGAGTGCTTTCGATCGGTCCATCTCTGCTCTCGGAGCAAATCGACACTCCCCACGCGGTGCGCCGAGCGAGCGAAGTGTTCCATCCCCCCCGCCTCCTCCTGGCTGGATGAAGCCACGATCGTCGTACGCGAGGCCACGCACGCTCCCGACCCGACCCGGGCCGATGGCTCGCAGTCCGCGCTGCACGCGCGGTCGACTCAGGCCGATGCTCGGAGGGACCGGCGGTTCCGGGCCGCCTTCCACGGCTGGCCAAGACCTTCTGCGCGCTTCGCGGTCACGACAGCGCGCGGCCCGCGCTCGATGTGTGTCTCGAACCAATCCCTGTGCCACGACATTCTCGATTCTCTCGGAGCCATTCCCATGAGTCATCGTCGCCTGGGTTTCACGCTGATCGAGCTGCTGGTGGTGATCGCGATCATCGCGGTCTTGATCGCCTTGCTCTTGCCCGCGGTGCAGGCGGCCCGCGAGGCGGCGCGGCGTGCGCAGTGTGTCAATAACCTGAAGCAGTTGGGGTTGGCCTTGCAGAATTATCACGATGTCAACGGGACATTCCCCGTGGACCGATTCAACGGGCCGGTCTTCGGGTCGTACACGTACGGGCTGGATTGCTATTCGGCGATGGTGCGACTGCTGCCGTTCATGGAGCAAAACTCGGCGTACGGCACCTTCAATTTCAATGTCACGAACCACGACCCGTCCAACACGACCGGGATCGGCGTGTACGTGGCGAGCTTCCTCTGTCCCACCGACACGACGGATCGAGTCCCGGCCGGCTGGGGGCCCACGAACTACGCAGTGAGCGAGGGGACTTACTTCCCCTGGCTCTGGGGCCCCAGCGACGTCCCCGGTGCGAACACCAGCTTTCCGGCCCCCAACGGGGTGTTCTTCGTGGATATGGCCTTCACCATCGCTTCGGTCACCGATGGGACCAGCAACACGGCTGCGTTCTCGGAGCGGGTCATCGGCGACTTCAGCAGCGCCATCTCGACCCCGAAGACCGACAATTACAGTCCGGGAACGGCACCCGCGGGGGACCTCGATGCGACCGTCGGCTGCCTGGCGCTGGACGTCACCAACCTGTCGTACCAGGGGCTCAGCGTTGATGGCGCGCCCTGGGCCTTCGCCAGCAACTGCGAGACGATCTACAAGCACGACACCAGGCCGAACACCCGGTCGTGCATGTATCCGGCCAACTGGCGGATCCTCCTCTCCGCCAACAGCAATCATCCCGGCGGCGTGAATGTCACGCTCACCGACGGCTCGGTGCGGTTCGTCAAGGACACGCTCAACCTGGCGACCTGGCAGGCGCTGGGCACGCGCAACGGCGGTGAGGTGATCAGCGCAGACAGCTATTGAACGGTTCTCGGCCTGGACGATCCAGGCCGACGAGCACGCCCTGGATGTCCGCCACACCAGTCCAGGAGACCAGGATGAACGAAGATGAGGAACAACGGTAAGACCTGTGAAATTGCGGCTTTGCCCGCGGCCGTGTTCGTCCTGAGCCTCCAGCCGGGCGGCAGCACCGGGCCACCGAGGCCGGCGGATCCCGTGGCGGCGCGCGAGGCCCTCGACCGCGCCCTGGGAGCCTGGCGAGAGGGCCAGTCCGCCGAATCGCTCACGAGCGGCGTTTCTCCCATCGTGGTCTCCGACCACGTGTGGCACCGAGAAACCGGCCTGCTCAAATACCAGATTGAACCGGCAGCCCGGCGCGGCGGCGCCGACCAGAGCTTCCAGGTCGTTCTCTGGCTCCAGGATGACAAGGCCCAGGGCACGAACAAGGAGCGGCCGGAGAAGACCGAGTATCCCGTCGGGACTAACCCGATCCTTACAGTCGTCCGCCCATTCTGAGCCGGCGGTACCCACCGTGACGGGCGCCGGCCCAGGACTTCGATCCCGATCGCAACGATTCTTTCTGAACGACAAGACCTTAGGGAGCGCATTATGCCGACGACAACGAGAACCATCGCCATGCTGGTCATGAGTGCCGGACTGTGGCCGGTGGCCGTGATGGCCGCACGACCGGAACAGGAGCGGGCGCACGTACCGTTGCTGAGTGACCAGGAGTGCTGGAAGCGTCTCCCGGCCGCGAACGGAGGAACCTCGCCGTTGCCCTCCTGGGCACGGGCGCTGGCCGGGTCGATGCCGCGCACGACCGCTGCGCTGCTCCGGGTCGATTATGTTCATCGGGCGCGGAACCCGCTCGATCCCAAGCTGAGGGCCCGGATGCGCTGGGTCGCCGCGCACGCCAACCGTTGCGCCTATGCCGAGGAGTACGCAGTGGCCGATGGCCGCCGCGCCGGGCTCGATGACGAGGCCATCCAGGCGTTGCGCCGCGGCGACTTCTCCCAGGAATCGCCCGCCGAGAAGGCCGCACTGGAGTTCGCCCGCAAGATGACTGTGGACTCGGCCTCGGTCACAGACGGAGAGTTCGCCGACCTGGTCAAGCAGTACGGCGAGAAGACCGTCGCCGCGATGGTCCTGTCCATGGCCTACGCCAACTTCCAGGACGGCCTCCTGCTGTGTCTCGGCACGCCGATGGAGCCGGGTGGACCGCTGCCGCCGCTCGATGTCGTCTTCGCGCCGGGTGTTCTCATCAGTCGGCCGTCCGCCCTGCCACCGAAAACGCCCCCTTCACGTCCGGCGCCCTCGGTGTCCCCGCCCTCGGGCAAGGACCGGATCTCGGACGACGTGGAGTGGACCTCCCTGACTTACGACGAGCTGCAGGCGCGGCTGGAGAGGCAGCGGAACAAGGTCACGCGCGTTCGGGTGCCAAGCTGGGAGGAAGTCGAGCGCGGGCTGCCGCCGGGTTTCACGACCCCGAATCGTGTCGTCTGGAACCTGGTCTGCCTGGGGCATCAGCCCGAGCTGGCCGCCGCCTGGGAGACCTACTTGCGGACGTCCGCGATCGAGACCGGCGACAAGCTGGACCGCGTTTTCGGACAAAGTCTGTTCTGGGTCACGACCCGCGCCATGAACTGCCCCTACTGCATGGGGCATTGTGAGATGGGCTTGGATCTCGCCGGGTTGAGCAAGCCCGAGATCGCCCAGCGCACCCGGTTGCTTGCCGGTGACAATTGGTCGAGCTTCCCGTCCCAGGAGCGGGCCGCCTATGCCTTCGCCCGCAAGTTGACGCGGACTCCCTGGGCAATCTCGGCCGAGGATGTCCGCGACCTCGAACGTGATTTCGGTCCCGAGCGGGCGATCATCGTCTTGGCGGCGGCTTGCCGCGGCCACTACATGACCCGCATCTCCAATGGCTTTCAACTCAGCCTCGAACGGGACAACGTGTTCCGCGAGTGGTACTTCACCAGCACGAACGCGACGGCGCAAGCAGCCGCTCCCGCACCCGTGCCGCTGACCCGCCCCGAGATGAAGAAGATGCTCGAGGAATCCAAGCGCGATGTCCCCCGGCTGACCCCTCCGCCGCCGACCCCCGAGGAGCTGGCCACGGCGCCGGAACGCAGGACTCCGTTCACCGGCACGTATCGCGTCCGCAACCTGCTCCCCCGCGAGCTGCGCGGCGGCTACTTCTTTTTGATGGACGGCCGCACCCTCGAGATGGACATCCGTGCCCTGCGCAACCCCAGCATGCCGGCGAACTCCGCCAGCAGCACGGTCGACCCCTCGCGTCGCGTCGACCCTGATCCCAACATGACCCTCGACTACGCGTTCAAGGCCATGCTGTTCTGGGTCGTGTCTCGAAGCAACAACTGCGTGTACTGCATGGGGCACAACGAGAAGCAGCTCGCCGCGTTCGGCGTGTCCGAAGACCGGATCGCGGCGCTGGACGGGGATTGGGGCCAGTGTAGCTTGGCCGAGCGCGCGGCGCTGGCCCTGGCCCGGAAGCTGACCGTGGCACCCCACACGATCACCGATGCCGACATCGACGCGGTGCGTCAGCACTTCACCAATCAGCAAGTTCTCGAGATGATCGGGATCGTGTCGGGGTTCAACGCGATGAACCGCTGGACCGGTCCGTTGCGGCTGACCTAGGAGGACTTCCGCGTCTTCCTGACGCCGACGGCGCCCCGATATGCCGCCGGCATCACCCGGGTCGGTCCGGCGCCGGCCGGAAGTGGCGCGCCGCGTTGCATGCCGGTCGCGGCACCGCGGCCGGCCCTGGAACCTCGGTCGGTCGTCGCGGCGAAATGGGCCGAGTGCCGCGAGCGCCGGCCGCGGTTCCCGCTGGTGGATGAGTCGGCCGCTCGGGCGCTCTTGCCCGCGGCTGCCTTCCCGGCCGATCATCCGCTGCCCAACTGGGTCCGCCTCCTGGCGAACTTCCCCAAAGCCGGACCGGCCAAGGTCACCACCTTGCAGACATCGGAGACCCAGGGCAACCTGCCGGCCAAGCTCAAGGCCCAGCTCGCCTGGGTCTCGGCCCGCGCCGATCGAGCCTGGTATGCGCTGGCTCGCGCGCGCGACCGACTTCTCGCGCTGGGCCTGGATGAGGACGCCGTCTTCGCGATCGACCAGCCGAGCGAGCCGCGGTTCACGCCCGGCGAACGCGCGGCCCTGGCTTTCGCTCGGAAGCTGACGGTCGATCCAGCGCTGATCGACGATGCCGACTTCAACGATCTCAAGAAGTATTACAGCGACTCGGAGATCGCCGAGTTGATCTATCACGTCAACCATGACGTCTTCTTCAACCGGTTGACCGAAGCTGCGAATCTGCCGCTCGACGGCGATTCAATCGGGGCGGTCTCGCGGCATTGAACGCCTGACGAACGAGGGCTCGAGGTGTCAGTTTCCCGGCGGATTGGCAGCTCCGCTGGAGGACAGCGAAGCATTTGTCTGAGTGAACGAATTCTGAATTCCAGATTCCAGATTCCGAATGAGGTGGCTCGGGAATCCTAGTGTGCAATTCTGGAATCCTCCTTCAGTTGCAGGGCAGGCGCGTTCGGAGACCAGATGGTAGACCGCACCCCTGTTGCAAGAGAGCGGAGGATTTCGTCGCCATCGGACCTGGTATGGCACGATTCGGGCTTGCGAGGCGCTGGGCTCTCCGCCCCGCCGGGGCCTTCTTCCTGCTCGTGGCGTGGGTCCTGCTCGCGTCCCCGAGTGCCCGGGGTGGTTGCGCGCACCTGGTCACGTCCCGGACCGAACGGGCGCTGCTCCCCTCGCTCCTGCTGGAGGTGAACCCTGATGGCGGGATCGGCGCTGCCGGACCGGACCTTCCGCGTCCGATGCCCCGATCCCCGCGCCCCTGCCAGGGTTCCTGGTGCGACGACCACCCGAGCGTGCCGGCGGCGCCCGCCGGGACGAGGAGCGACCTCACCCCCTCATGGGCCTGGTACGCAGCGATGCCGGACCCGGCTTCGACCCCTCCCTCCCGCTTCATCGACCTGGCCGCCCGTCCCGGCCCCGTGCACCGGGCCATCGCCATCTTCCACCCGCCACGCCGCTTCTCCTTCGCGTAAAGACCGAGTGCCAGACGGGAGCCCCGGATCGGGGTCGATCCCTGAGCTGCGCCCGCGGGAAACTCGGGGCCTCGGCCCCACCACACCCGATGGCGGCGCGCCTGGGAGAATCCCCTGCGCTTGCGGTCCGTAGCGAGGCCAATCCCTCCGAAAAACCCGATCCATTGAGCATCACTGTGATCACCGAATGTGACTGTGGGGATGGTTGGCGTGGGCTCACACCGCCCTCGACTCAGTTGCCCTTGGTGCAGTCCGGCCAGGGTGCGCCCACCGGCGCCCCGTCCCCGCTCCCGAGCGTTGAGTGCGAACACCTCAGGAACGTTACCGGAGACTTGTGCGATGAAAACTCACCGAACCGCCATGACTCGCATCGAAGTCATGGTCGTGATCGCGATCGTTGTCCTGGCCATCGTGTTGACCGCGGGGATTACCAACTTGTACATCAAGTTCACCGGCCGCTCGGGCGCCACCCGCGGCCGGGCAATCCCCCAATCGAGGCCGGCGGCCATCTCTTGGCACTGGGCGGATCTCTCGAATCTCCCCACGGACCCGGCGCTCGGCTTCCGGCCGCGTCGGCGCATCGACACCAGCGGGTTTGCCCCGCTGGTGTCTTCGATCCCACCCTGGAAACCCGGCGCCTCGCTGGAGACGATCGCCGAATCCTGGAGACAGCCCGGTCTCAAGGCCCTTGCGCAGCTCGAGGCGCCCTTGCAAACCGCCAAGAGCGCCGGCGACTCGATGCGGACCGTCGTTCTGCTGCTCTACCAGGCCATGCTCTGGCACAGCGAGGGTCGGCCGAAACGCGCTTACGAAGCCCTTCAGGAAGCTCGATCGCTGGTTGAGGCGGACGATCTCCTGGCACGCGAATGGCTGCACACTCTCATGTACTTTCAAGGTGTCGCTGCGATGCGCCGCGGCGAGAACGAGAATTGCATCGAATGCCGGGGGGAGAGCTCGTGCATCCTCCCGATCTCGCCGGCTGCTGTTCACAGCAATCCGACCGGATCCCGCCTGGCCATCCGCCACTTCACGGAATACCTGGAGCGCGTCCCGCAGGATCTGGAGGTCCGTTGGCTGCTCAACCTGGCCCACATGACCCTGGGCGAGCATCCCGCCAAGGTCGCTCCTCGGTTCCGAATCTCCCTCGATCGATTCTGTCAGTCGCAGTTTGACATCGGGAAGTTCCGCGACGTCGGCCACCTGGCGGGTGTCAATCGTTTCAACCAGGCCGGCGGCGCGATCATGGACGACTTCGACAACGATGGCCTGCTCGACATCGTGGTCACCTCCCTGGACCCCACCCAGTCCATGGCGTATTACCGCAACAAGGGGGATGGGACCTTCGAGGACCGATCCCGGCAAGCCGGCGTCACCGGCCAGCTCGGGGGCCTGGTCTGCTACCAGGCCGATTACAACAACGACGGCCGCCTGGACGTGTTCATCCCGCGCGGGGCCTGGCTCCCGTCGGCGATCCGGCCGAGCCTGCTTCGGAACGAGGGCCATGGGACCTTCACCGACGTCACCCGGGAGGCCGGGCTCCTCGACCCGGTCAATTCCAACTCGGCCTCCTGGGGTGATTACGACAATGACGGCTGGCTCGACCTGTTCGTCGGCTGCGAACAGCAGTTCAACCGCCTGTACCACAATCGGCGGGACGGCACCTTCGAGGAGGTCTCCGCCGAGGCCGGTTTGATCAACCTGTTGACACCCCCGTGCTGCAAGGGGACGGCATGGGTCGACTTCGACAACGATGATTATCTCGATCTGTTCCTCAACAACCTGGACGGGGCCGCCAGGCTGTATCGCAACAATCGTGATGGCACCTTCACGGATGTCACGACGAAGATGGGCATCGATGGTCCCATGTACGGCTTCTCCTGCTGGGCCTGGGACTATGACAACGACGGCTGGCTCGACCTGTTTGCCACCTGCTACGAGCGCACGCTCCAGGATATCGTCAAGGGGTTGCTGGGCCGCCGGCACAGCCTCCATTCCAACAAGCTCTTCCGGAATCGGAACGGAACGCGCTTCGAGGACAAGACCAGGGAAGCGGGCCTGGACATGGTCTTCGCCACCATGGGGAGCAATTTCGGCGACTTTGATAACGACGGATTCCTGGACATGTATCTGGGCACGGGTGAGCCGAGCTTCGCGACCTTGATCCCCAATCGCATGTTCAAAAATGTCGCCGGCGCGCGCTTCGCCGAGATCACCGGCACTTCCGGCACCGGCCATCTCCAGAAGGGACACGGCGTGGCCTGTGGCGACTGGGACCGTGATGGCGATGTCGATCTGTTCGTCGAGACCGGCGGCGCCGTCAACGGCGACAAGTATCATAACGTCCTGTTCCAGAACCCCGGGCAGGGGAACCACTGGCTGATCGTGAAGCTTGTCGGCACGAAGACGAACCGGGCCGCCATCGGCGCCCGGATCAAGGTCGTCACGGCCGGGGAGAAGCCCCTGACCATCCATCGGCATGTCTCCTCGGGCAGCAGCTTCGGAGCCAGCCCCCTGCAACAGCACATCGGCCTGGCCAAGTCCGAGCGGATTGCACTGTTGGAGATCCATTGGCCGGCCAGCGGGACAACTCAGGTTTTCCGCAACCTCGCCGCCGACCAGGCGATCGAGGTCACCGAGTTCGCGGACTCTTACCGGCCATTGAACTGGACGCCAATCCCCCAGCCGGAATGAGAGCTCGGGACGAAGCGGAGCCCTCCGGGTGTTAGACGCAGGGCTGGTGACTCCGGAATGCCCCGGTTCGCTCCAGCCTCCCGCCATCGGCTCGGGACAGCGCTCCGCTTCGTCGCGTCGCGCAAAAAACGAGAAGCCCCTTGCAATGCATCCGGGGCATGTGTATCTTCCTCAAAAGGTCCAGGTAGCCAGTACCCCCTCCCCTCCGTTCCCTTCCTCTTCCGAGAGGGAGGGATTCCGTTCCCCAGAACCTGGTATCATGACGAGGTCCGCTCGATTTCAACGACCGGTCTCCCTCCTGGCAGGAGCTGTCCTGGCGCTCCTGGCGTCGGCCCTGCTTGCGCCCCCGGCCGTGGAGGGCGGTTGCTCCCACCTGGTCACGTCTCGGACCAGTCCGGGACAGCTCGCCACGCGGATCGAACCGCTGCTCGGCGATGTCTCCGATCGCACCGATCCCCTGCCGGGTCCTCTCCCGCGGCCTTGCTCGGGGGCGTGGTGCTCCGGGCAGCCGGCCGCTCCGGCCGTCCCGGCTGGAGTGTCCCAGTCGCGGACGGATTCCTGGGCCTGGTGTCAGCCGATCGCTGATCCGACCTCAGGGGATCCCTCCTTCCTTCGTGCAGCAACGACGCGCCTCCGCCCGCGCTACCAGGGCACTGCCGTCTTTCACCCGCCTCGCCCGTTCCTTCTCTCCCTCTCCACTTGAAGATCGGATCGTCGTACGATCTCGATCCGGGCTCGTTCTGCGCTCACCGTCGATCGTCCACCCGGGAGATTGGACGTCTTGATGACGTCGCGCGCCCGCCGGCCGGATGATTGCCGCGCGTGGACTTCCTCGGCCCGGGCGTCCGGCTGAAGGACGGCGTACCGAGTATTCGAAGACAAGGCGCGAGCTCACGCCCAGCCCTCCCGACGCCCCTTCCCTGCGGAACGACGATCCGTCGATTCGATTCCATCCCATTTTCGAAACGTGGAGTGGATCGGTCGTGGTCCGATTGGACCGACCCCTGGGCGGGATGCGATCGGAGTGCGCGCCCGATGTTCGCAACCGCATTTCCCAAACGATGTTCCAATCCAAGTCAGATCTGGAGTTTTGCAAATCGCCCGCCACGACTGTTAAAATAGGGGAAATCGACCCGTTCCGCCCTCAAATTGCCCTGGCGCATTTGGGTCATCGGAGCATCTGATC
>JAJPJC010000331.1 GCA_021324445.1 Isosphaeraceae bacterium | reverse complement strand
CCAGGAATTTTGAAGGATGTTCAATCACCTAAGAGTCCGATCCGACACGAATCGTCGCGTTGACCCACGAGCGCTCCGTGACATCGGGCTCCGGGGCCTGCCTCGCCTCCGAGGCCGTTGGCCTGGATTCGGAGGGTCCGGAGCCGACCGCACTCGTGTCAAGATAAACAGGATGGTGCGGACTTTGCCGGCCAGCGAGACGGTTCTTCTCTCCCTCCATCGAGGGTGCCGAATCGTCGTCACTCGGCGACTCCGTCGTCCGGGGAAGGGAAGCAGCGGCTCCTCGCAGATTTTATGCCAAATGCGGTCTGCTGGTTCGATCGCATGCCGTCACCTTCAGGGAACGCTCGCCATCGCCTCGGCGGAGGCGACGCGGTCATCGCTCGAAGGGGAGGAGACCGGCCCGGATCGTGGGTATCCCGGTCAGCGCCCGGGTGAGCCGCGGATGGCGTCCCTCCCATCCAAAATGTAGGTCATGGGCGCGGGACAGGGGGAATCGGGCTTGTCGAGCCGGAAGAAAATGGTCAGGATGCGGCCAGGATCGACCGATTCGTGTTGAGGCGAGTCAACACACCGCGACGAGGCGACGACACGAAGGCGACCGAGACTCCGGAACCCGTTGTCGGATCATATCTTGGGCCGAGATCTCCCGGCCCATTCCGCAGGGCGGGGTGCTGGTGAGCGGGATGCCGGCGGAGCCGGCGTATCCCTGCGGACTGCGATCGGGGAGCCGTGGTAAACCGGTGCGAGGCCGTTGACCATGCGAAGTCGAGGGATTGCGGTGCGGGCGGCCGGGCTGGTCCTGCTGGCGGCCTGCGCGGCCGGTCAGCTCGGATGTGCATCGGGCCCGTCCTCGTGGACCTTGCCGAGCTTCGCGCAGGTGTTCGGGCCTGCTGCGCCCCTGCCCAATCCCCTGCCGGTCCCGGCGGGGGACTTCGAGGTCGTCTGGAGCAAGACGGTCGCCGAGGTCAACAAACACTTCCCCATCGCCTCGGAGAATCGGCTGGCGCGCACGATCCGCACCGATAGCGAGATGACGGGGACCTTGATCGAACCGTGGACTGCCGACGCGGTGACCTTCCACGATCGGCTGGAAGCCACGCTGCAGACGATCCGCAAGTTCGCGGTGGTGCATGTTGACCCGGCACCGGCCGGCGGCTACCTGATCAAGGTCGAGGTGAACAAGGAGCTGGAGGACCTCGCCAAGCCGATCAGTCAGCCCGCCGGCCGTGCGGCCTTCTACAATGACTTCCCGGTGAACCGGACCCGCGAGGTGGTCGGCACCATACCCACGCCCCTGGGGTGGATCTGGATCGGGCGGGATACGAACCTGGAGCAGTGCATCCTCGCGGGGATTCGTGATGCATTGTTGCTTTGAGGGACCGACGAAGGGGGCCGGTACCGAGGCGCACCTCCCTCGGCTCGACCCACCGCCTCGCGGGATCCCCCGCCTGACTGGGGCGGGCGTCCCTGCCCGCCGGGATCCGAGCGACTCCAGGCTCAGTAGGCGTTGAACGTCCAGTAAGCCCCGTAGCTGGCGATGCCGATCCAGCGGATCGTGGGATCCAGCAGCGCCGCGCGATGGGCCGGCGAGGCCATCCACATCGACTCGATGCCCGGGAATCCGCCCATCGCCGAGTTCTGGCGCCGGGCCGGTCCCATCACGAAGTGCCCGATCCCACTGGCCGCCTGCTGGGCGCTGTTCATCGCGGCCCAGCTCTCGAGGTTCGGGTCGTAGCCGACCGCCGGCAGGCCGTACGCCGCCCGCGTGGCGTTGAGCCAGGCCGTGAACCCGTAGGGGTCGCCCGCGGGCACGCTCCCGGCCGTTGCCGCGGCGGCCGAGGTGTTCTCCGTCGACACCGTCGCGGCCAAGACGACCGCACCCGTCGCCGTCGCCGTAGCCTGGGAGGTCTCCTGCACGTTTGAGGTCTGGACGTAATGGGTCGCCGTGGTCGTGGCTTCCGGAGCCGGCGCGACGGAGGTGGCCTGACTATACGATGCCTGGTAATACTGCGGCGTATAGGCAGTCTGGTACGTCGGGTTCGTATAGTTCACTTGGTAATATTGCGGCGAATACCCATTCCAGGTCGTCTGGCCCTGAGAGTTCGCCGGCAGGTAGTAGTAGAGCGGGGCGGACGTCGCGCCCGCGGCGGTGACGGACGTGGAAGCGACCGTAGAAGGGTAATAATAATAGGTTTGCGCCTCGGCCGCCGTCGTGGCGACCGTCAAGGCTGC
This sequence comes from Isosphaeraceae bacterium, assembly GCA_021324445.1. Lineage (GTDB taxonomy): Bacteria > Planctomycetota > Planctomycetia > Isosphaerales > Isosphaeraceae > JAJPJC01. The sequence continues at coordinate 4,291 of JAJPJC010000331.1, read as the reverse complement.
GCACCCGAGGCAGAGCCGGACGAGCGTCGCCTTCCACAGGCTGTGCATCATGATCTGCAACGGACGAATCTCCCGGGAATCCCATGGGCCGGGGCCTCAACGCCGGGCTCCGATCCTCACCACGAGCAGACCCGAATCCGGGATCACCGGGTCCGAATCTCCCAGGCAACCCATGTGGAACGACAAGATTGGGATGTTCTTCCCCGGAATGCAACCCTTTTTTGGGATGTTGAAAAAAAACAACGTGCCGCAAATTGGTATTGCATGTTAATAATATAATATTTAATTAAATACTATACTAAATAATGCGGATAAAACGCTCATGTCCGGGTTTTGTCCGCAAGGCGTTGTGATGGCCTAGCTAAGCCTGAAATCCCGCGAGGCAGGGGACCTCCGAATTTCATCGGCGCGTCGTGGCAGCGGATGCGCGACCAGCAGGGAGAGCAACGCAATGGTTTTTTGTATAAGCAAATTCTGGTGGTATTTCGCATCCCGAGGCCCGTCCGTTCAGCTCAGGTCCGATATTCGTTCGGATTGGGAAGCCAGATGATCGAATGGCGTATGAGGCGGATGGGGATTCGATCTCGCGCCTCGGATGACGGATCGCGATGGGGAAGCGGAGGGAACAGAAAGAACGAATTCGGAGAAGGCCCGAGGGATGACTTGCGTGCGAGGGGGCTTCGGTGTCAGGTCACGCGATGCGCTCGAGCGCATAGACTTTGACATCGACCCCGGCAGCGAAGTGGCCGAGCGGCTCGGTAGCGGGCCGGCGGATCCCGGCGGCCGCCAGGAGCGACTCGTCGAGGGTGAGGACTTCGGCCGATTGAAGAGGATAAGGTTTGTGGTACACCCGACCTTGGTAGAGGCGGTCGTTAGCCAGGGCATAGAGGATGTAACGCTCGATGAGGAAATGCTCGAGCGTCTCGGGCCGGGCCGGCTGGATGGAGCCGGTCGGGCACGCCCGGATCAGGTAGGAGGCGGGGCGCGGGCGGGGCCGGCATCGGACGCCCGCGTAGAGGATCGGCCGACCATCATCGGGACGCGCCGCGGGCTCGCGCTCGAGGAACATCCGCGCAGAGTAATAAGGAAGGTGATAGAGGCCCCGGGCGAGGGCGACGGCGACCCGGTTGGCCGCGTCGAGGCTGAAGAACCAGACCCCCGGGTCGCGCCCCGCGAGATGGACGTAGGTCCGGACATTCGTCTCGTGGGAGTTGGATAGGCCCGGGACCGCGGGCAGGCCGACGGGCCGGACGCCGGTCATGGTGAAGGGGACCAGGCCGACGTAAGCGGTCCCGTCGAAAAGATCCAGGTCGAGCTGTGGCGGGACGAGTGGGCGGAGTTCCTCGGCCGGGACCGCCCAGTGGACGAAGAGCAGCTCCCGCCAGTTCTGGCGCATGACGGGCCACTGCCCTGGTTCGCGAGTCGGGCCGACGCGGTCGATCGTGGGAGTCATCATGTCCGGCGAGCTCCCCGGGGCCATGCCCCTTGTGCGAAGTCTCCGAAGGTCCGCGATGGGTCGCCTCCGCGACCCGATCCGGACCCCCGATTGTAGGCCCGGGCAGGACTCGCCACTATCCCGGGCCCCGGCCGGCCCCGGGCCGATGGCCCCTCCCGGTCCGAGCTCCCCGCCACCGCCCATTTTTCTGTTGTATCGACCGCCCCGGTCGCGCACAGTGTTCCCTGTCACGACGACCCAGGGATCGGCACGGCAGGGGAGCCGTGATCCCGGGTCGCGAGGATAGGGGCAAGTCCGATGGCCGACGAACCCGCTCCGGGCCTCGATGCCGAGACGATCCGCCGCATGGCGGCCCACGTGGTGAAGCTACCGCTCTCGCCCGATGAGGTCGACGCCCTGAGCAGGACGCTCAGCCCGCTGCTGGAGGAGATCCGCAAGGTCGCCCCCAGCGACCGCGCCGGCTCCGAGCCCGAGCCAGGCGTCACCGTGGAGGAGTGGCCGCGATGATCGACCTGACGACAATGACCGCCCGGAAGATCGCGGAGGCCGTGCGACGGCGCGAGCTGACCGCCGTCGCGGTCGCCCAGGCGGCCCTGGAGCGGATCGCCCGGCTCAACGACACCCTGCATGCCTTCATCACCGTGACGCGCGCCGAGGCGATGGCCGCGGCCGAGCAGGTGGACCGGCAAGTCGCCGCCGGCCGCGGCGATGCGCTGCCCCTGGCAGGCGTGCCGATGGCGATCAAGGACAGCTTCTGGACCAGGGGGGTCCGGACCACGGGCGGAACGAAGATCCTCACCGACTTCGTCCCCGCCGAGGACGCGACCGCGGTGGCGCGGCTGCGAGCGGCCGGCTGCGTGCTCGTCGGCAAGACGGCGATGCACGAGATGGCCTACGGCTTCACCAGCCGGAACCCGCATCACGGCGACTGCCGCAACCCGTGGGACATCTCGCGCATCCCGGGCGGCAGCAGCGGCGGTAATGGCGCCGCCCTGGCGACCGCCTTGGCGTTCGCGACCGTCGGCGGCGACACCGGCGGCTCGAACCGACAGCCGGCGGCGCTCTGCGGGGTCGTGGGCGTGAAGGTGACCTATGGGCGCGTCAGCCGATACGGCGGCATCCCGCTGAGCTGGTCGATGGACACCGTCGGCCCGATGGCCCGCACGGTGGGCGATGCCGCCGCGCTGCTGAACGTCATGGCTGGGCATGATCCCAGGGACCCGACGACGCGCCGCGACACGGTCCCCGACTACGTCGCTTCCCTCAACGGCGGTCTCAAGGGAATCCGGATCGGCATCCCGCACGATGGGTTCATGGCCCTGATGGAGCCCGAGGTCGGTGCGGCGATCCAGGATGCGCTCGGGGTCCTCAAGCAGCAGGGGGCCAGCTTCGTCGACGTCCGCTTCCCTACCCTCGATCCGGTCGTCGGCGCGCACCGGGCGATCATCTTCTCCGAGGCCGCGGCGGCCCACGAGGACTTGATCCGCGCCCGCGCCGCCGAGTTCTCCGACGAGGTCCGCCCTCTCCTGCAAAGCGGCCTGTTCCTCACTGCGACGCAGTACCTCGCCGCCCAGCAGGCGCGGAAGAAGACGATCGCCGCGTACCGGGAGGCCTGGCGATCGTTCGACGTCCTGGTCACGCCGACCAGCCCAATCGCCGCTCCTCCCATCGGCGTCCCGGCGGCGCGGCTTGGCGACCGGGATGTTCCGCTGGTGCGCGCCTTCCTCGACCTGACGCTGCCGTTCAACCTGACCGGCCAGCCCGCCATCTCGGTGCCGTGCGGGTTCACGAGGGCCGGTCTGCCGATCGGGCTCCAGCTCGTCGGCCGACCGTTCGACGAGGCGACCCTCTTCCGCGCCGCGGCGGCCTATGAGGCGGCCACGAACTGGCACCTGCGCACGCCGCCGATCGCCAGGCTCGGTTGAGAGACTCACCCAGTAGTGTGAGTGAAACCCACCGGGATCGCCTCGGCTGGCGACGGTGGGTTCCACCCAACATACGAATGCCATGGCCAGATCGGGCGCCCCCTCGGGCTCGACCGGGTTTCACTTGCGGCCGACCTCGCGCTCCAGATCGGCCAACTTGGCCGCCTCAAGCTTCCGTGCGGCCTCCTTGTCACCCTCCAGCTTGCGGGCCTTCTTCACCTCGCTTTCCAGGTTCTTGATCGTCCTCTCGCGTGTGTACTTGACGAGCACGTATTTCTTGCTCTGGGCCTGCTCGAGCGCGAATTGGCACACCCGGGGAAGGTGCTCCGCGACTTGCCACTCGGCGCCCGAGAGTTGCCCTCTATCGAACATCCGCCTGGCCCGATCGGCGCTGCTCCTCGCGCGGGCCAGATCTGCCTCGGCAGCCTTGATCTCGGCTTCGACCCTGGCCAAGTCCAGGGGGAAGGTCCCCTCGATGTATTCCTCGACGGCGATCTCGGCGAGCTCCCGATTCAGCCGGGCCACCTCGTACAGGGCCCGGGCCTTCCGGGTCTTGAGCCTCTGCACCCGGAGGCGAGCGCCCGGTTTCAACTCGAACTTCGGCTCAGCCTCTCGCTTCGCAGGCTTCGCCGGCTGTGCCGGCTCCTGCGAGTGCAAAGGGAATAACCCGCCCGGATCGAGAATCAGACCGACGGCGATGACGCCTCCCGCGATCAGTCCGCGGGCGCGTCGGGGAAGCGACCACGATCGGCGGTCCATGGCGAGGGCTCCTGTTGCGGGCGAGATGGCAGGACAAGGGCCATCGTCGCGCGGATTCTCCATCCCGAGAGCCGGGCCGGGGGTGTGGCCGGCCTGATGTCCCGATAATGAGATTATGCGTCAGTCGGGTGGGAACGGAACCCTTCTCTGG
>JAJPJC010000243.1 GCA_021324445.1 Isosphaeraceae bacterium | reverse complement strand
TAGGGCTCGGTGGGTTTGGGTGGCCTGGTCAGGTCCTGGGGCTCACGCCCCAGGCTAAATAATGCCGCCCCCGTTCGGGGGCTGAAAAGGCTTGTGGAACAGACTCTGAGTATTACACCGCAGAGACCGCGGGGACCGCAGAGATCAAAACCGAGAACGATCCAAGATTCTTGGTCGTCTGTCTCTGGCTTCCTCTCCGCGATCTCCGCGGTCTCCGCGGTGAATCTCCATGCGATTACCCCGGCAGGAACGAACCTCCTACGAGCCCGAAGCGCCCGCGCGGGAATTGCGGGGAGGGCCCGCCACGGACTCGCGGGCGCTTCGGGCGGGTCTTCTGACCGTCTTCCTGGCCGGGGTAATAAGGACGCGGTCGATCCTCTCGGGCGGGTGCCGAAACTCAGAGCCATCCCGGGGATCGGGATTCAGCCTGTGGGATGCAGCTCCGCCGTGCAGTATCATCGCGGATCGGAGAGGGTCCCGGCAAGAGACCGAGTGCCGCTTGGAACCAATAAGAGGGAGGCCGCGATGAATCGACGAGCGTTCCTGACTCGAGCGGCGGCGGCCGGCACGATCGGTGCCGGGGCTGTCGGGACGATGGCCGGTCCGCCGACTTCGGCCGGACGAGGCAAGACTTCGAGGAAGATCACCGAGGTGCAGGTGTACCTGGTCTCGGTCGGCGGCCGCCACCCGGTGCTGGCGCGGGTGCTCACGGATGAGGGGATCAGCGGGGTGGGAGAAGCCGCCATCGCGTATGGGATCGGCGCCACGGCCGCCGCGGGCATGGTCAAGGACCTCGCCCAGGAGTTCCTGCTGGGGAAGGATCCGTTCTGGATCGAAGCCCTCTGGAGCGAGATGTACGACCACACCTTCTGGAGCAAAGGCGGCGGGCCGATCATCTTCGCCGGCATCAGTGCCTTGGAGCAAGCGCTCTGGGACATCAAGGGCAAGTCCCTGGGCATCCCGGTCTATGAGATGCTCGGCGGCAAGATGCGGGACCAGGTGCGGGTCTACGCCAACGGCTGGTCCTTTCGGTGTCTCAAGCCCGCGGATTTCGCCCGCGAGGCCGAACGGGTCGTCAAGGACGGCTATACCGCGATCAAGTTCTACCCCCTGGCCTCGCCCGAGATGGACGTCGCGGGGCATATCCGCCACGTGGCGCGGCGCTCGGTGGATCGCTCGGCCGAGGAACGCGCCGTGGCCAGCGTCAAGGCCGTGCGCGATGCGGTGGGCCCCCGGATCGACATCATGCTGGACGTCAGCGCCGAGCTGACCACCGATGCCATCATCCGACTCGGCCAGCGGATGCAGGAGTGGGACATCGCGTTCCTGGAGGAGCCGGTCGACCCGTTCGACGTGGAGGCCCTGAAGAAAGTCTCGGAGCAGGTGCCGATCCCGATCGCCGTGGGCGAACGGCTCTACACGCGCTACGGCTTCCGCCGCGTCCTGGAACAGCACGCGGCCGACGTGCTCCAGCCCGACATCGGCAACACCGGCGGGATCCTGGAGTCGAAGAAGATCGCCGCGATGGCGGAGGCATACACCATGCGGGTCGCGCCCCATAACTGCGCCAGCCCGGTCTCCACCGCCGCCGCGCTCCAGCTCGACGCCTGCATCGCCAACTTCCTCATCCAGGAGGTCTACCCGTATCGCATCCCCGAGCATTTCCGGCTCGTGGACCACGCGCCGGAACGGGAGATCCGCAACGGTCTCATGCCAATCCCGGACCGGCCCGGCCTGGGCGTGGAACTGGTCGAGGAGAAGGTCCGCCCGTTCCTCTGGGCGCGGTGCCGATTGTAGGATCGATCCTTGGTCACTCCCGAGGGGACTGATCGCGGAGGGGATCGGGTGTCGTGCGGAGCACGGCGATTCGCGCCGAGGCCCGCCGGCCCTCCTCGGTGTCGGGGGCCTCGCGAGCGATCGCGTCATAGAACGCCAGCGCCCCCTTGAGCTTACCGGTTTTCTCCAGGACCTCGGCGATGGGGAATCGGATCCGGGCGCGCCCGGCGGCCTCTTCGGCGCGGCGGCGCTGCTGCTCCTGGCGGCGTTCCCACTCGGCGCGGGCCGCGGCCTGCTCCCTGCGCTGCCGCACCAGGCTCTCCGGCGTGCGCTGCTCCTCCCGCTCGAAACGCGACTCCATCTCCGCCGCGAGCACGACACCGGGCACGGCCGTCGCCGAGGGGGCGACCAGGGATTTGAGGAAGGCTTCGACCTGGGAGCGCTGCCGTGCGGAGAGGGCGAAGAACCGACGTGCCGACGTCCGACCCTGCCCCCCATGCAGGGCGACCGCCTCCTCCAGATTCTCCGCCCGACCGTCGTGCAGGTAGGGGCCGGAATCGCGGAAGCCCCACAAGGGTGGGGTGCGCCACTCCCCGGGACTGGGACCTTCGGGGACGGGGCCGTGGCCCCCGTAGGATCCGGCGGAATCGCTGGTGCTCGGATCCATCTCGTGCAACAACAGGTCGCTGTAGATCCCCCGGACGTCGCCGAGGGTGGGGCGATGGCAGTCGGCGCAGCCGACTTCGGCGAAGAGCCGGCGACCCTCCCGGATGTCCTCTGTGCCCTGGGGCCCGTAGGGATCGACGGCGACCGGCGCAGGCAGAGCCCGGATGTAATCCGCCAGCGCGGTGCACTCCGACTCGGTCATATCGAGTCCCTCGGCCTGATGAGTCGGGCGCAGCGGCGAGGAGGCTTGCGAGTGCCAGGGCACCTCCAGGCCGAGTTCATTGGCGCAGGCGGCGCGGACGAACTCATCGAGGCTGGCAATCTGAGCTTTCCAACCGAACCGGCCGATCCGACCTTCGCGCAGGCGGCTGATCCGGCCCCGGACCTCGTCGGGCTGGGACTTGGCCACCGCGACCAGCACCTCGGAGGGAATGGCATCGATGCGACCGGCGCCGAACAAGGCAGGGGTATTGCGTTCCGAGAGCGTGAGCGTGACGCCATCGATCCGTCGTCGCTTTTGCGATCGGTCCTGCGGCCGGCGATCCCGAGCCATCTGTTCCTTGAGCTCTTCAATCCGGGCCTCGATGGAATCCGTGCTGCTGTTCGGGGGAGGGCTCGGCGGCGGGTTGCACTGGCCTTCGAGAAACCGTCGCCGCCACGTGCCATACTCGGGATCGGTGCCGTAGCGATGGAGCACGACGCTGCGGCCGTCGCGGAAGCCGGGATGGATCAGATCCAGGTTCCGGGCAACGCCTCGGCCGTTGGGCTTGGCCGAGACCAGGACCACGTTCTTGCTCGCCGGCCCGGCGCCGCCGGGCGCTCCCAGGCCGTGGCAGGCCACGCAGGACGATTCGTTATACACCGGACCCAGCCCATCGCCGCCGTGGCTCATCGGGTCATAAGGAACCCATTCCTTGGCGAAGAGCACCGCGCCTCGCGCCAGGTCGGTCACCTCCCGGGGTCGCGGATTACGGCGCACGTCCTTGGCGATCTCGGGCGCTGGTCGGGGTTTGGGCGCGAAGAAGGCGTCGAAGATCGTGAGGGCGACCTCGAACCGGGCTGCGATCGCAGGACTGAGGTCGGGTTGACCGGCGCGCGCCCCAGCGGGCGGATTCCCCAGGGGCGGCGCCTCGGCGTGCTGGGGCCGGGCTGGCTCCGGCATGGCCGGAACGCGTGGCTCAGGCTGTGTGCTGAGCCCAGCGATGCTTGCGGTGAGGGCGACGGCCAGTGCCAGGCTTGCCGCCAGCTTGATCGGGGTCAGGGCCATGGTCCTGAGTACCGCTTCCGTGAGGGCGATGGTCGCCGGCGAGACCAGCCCCTGGACCGCGGCCTTGCTGGCCGCGAACCGCGACGCGGCCCGGACCGTGGCTTCGACCAGCAGCACCGAAGGCACCCACGCGGAAGTCGCTTCCGCGCCAAACAAGGCGCTGAGCAGCCCGGCGCTGGGGGCCAGGCCGCGTCGCGTCAGCCCGACGCGGAGCCGCTCCCGCGCGCGGCTCAATCGCACGCCGATCGTGCCGACCGGGCAGCGCAGCCGCAGCGCCGCCTCCTGGTAGGTCAGCCCCTCCAGCTCGCAGAGGATGACCGGGACGCGATACCGCTCCGGGAGCCGGGACAGCTCCTCGTGCAGGGCCTCGACCGCCTCGCGGGTCACCATCGGTAACTCGGGTGGGCCCACTTCGCTGATCGGTTCGTCTGCGATGGACTCGGCCCCGGGGGATTCGCGCCGCCGCCTGCGATGGTCCCGCATTCGCGCCTCCCGCGCCGTGCGCAGGGCCACGCCGTAGAGCCAGTGCGCCAGCAACTCCGGTCGCCGGATCGAGCCGGCCCGCCGCGCCAGGATCAGAAACGTGGCCTGAAACGCATCCTCAGCCGTGTGCCAGTCGCCGAGGATCTGCCGGCAGACCCGCCACACCATCGGCCCGTGACGACGCACCAGGGCCGCGAAGGCGATCTCCGCCAGCTCGTCGCGATGGGCCGCAAATCGCGCCAGTAGTTGACCATCGCTCATCCCCGCGACCGTTCCCGCGTCGAGGAGCCCCTGGGGTAATTCCAAGACCGCCTCGGATTGCCCGTTCGCCATGATGACTCCCTCCCCAAAGCGTCTGGCCTGTTCTCAATACTACTGGGAGGCTGGGGCCCGGTTGTTTCATTTTTCGACGGCCGCATCGCTGGCACGGCCCGCGGGAATCCGCCCTACGCGGCCGGAGGCGCGGCCTTGCACCGGCGGCGGGAAATCCACCACGAGGGATGGCCCGTTCTCTTTGGTATTTGGACGACTGCCGGGGAGCGGTATTCGCTGCCCCGTGGCGGCGGGGGACGATCGCTCGGATGGATGCCAGGTTCTACTTGATGGGCACAGCGTGCTTCCGGACGTAATCCTCGATCGGGCTGGGTCGGGCCGGCCCGATGTAGTGGAACACCTCGGCGTACTCCACGCCGTATTTCCGCCCCAGCTCCCGGTTGCGCGCCAGGACGAACTCCTTGATGTACGTGCGATCGGCGGTGGCATCGTCGTCGCCCAGCAGCGGCAGCCGCTGGCCCTTCCTGGCCAGCTCGGCGCGGAGCTGCGACCCGTGATGCCCGGCCGGCCCCTTGGCCCGGTTGGCGCGGTTGGCCTCCACCTTCTGATCGATCACGCCGCTGATATCGACGACGCGGGTGATCTCCGGCCGCCGGGCGTAGTAGTACTTCTCCTGGACCGCGTGGGGCCGGAGTCCGGCCGCGAACTGCTCGGGGTAATCGTGGTCCCGACCGGCCATCCAGCAGGCCGCTTCGATGCCGCGCGCGATCGCGGAGTGATCGGGATTCTCCTCGTCGTGCGCCCAGGGGTCCCAGCAGACGACCGTGTCGACTTTCAGCAGCCGCACCAGGAAAATCAGGCGGCACTGCAACTCGTTCTGGGAGACGTCGCCCATGCGGTGATTGCCGTAATTGAGGTTGAACACCCGCTGGAGGCCCAGGACGCGCGCCACCGCGTCGTTGTCGCGCTCGTTGCCCAGGACGTTCTGGCCGATGGTGCCGGGGGTCCCCAGCCCGGGAGCGTCGCCCATGTCATCATTGGTGGCGCGGACCAGGTAGCCGGTGTAGCCTTCCTGGACCAGCTTGGCGACGGTCCCCGCGGCGGTGAGGGGAATGTCGTCGGAATGGGCCTGGACCGCCAGGAGCACCTTCCCCTGGTGCGGCCTGCCCGCGGCCGGCCGCTCCAGGACGATCTCGCGGGCGGTTTCCTGGGCCTGGACCGAGGGGAGTCGCACGAGGGCCGTGCCCGCGCCGGCCAGCATCTGAGTCAGAAAATGGCGTCGTCGCATGGGGTGGGTCTCACGGGCTCCAGGAGCCCTCAACGCAAGGCGGTCAGGTCAGCTCACGACCTTCACGAGCCATCGGACGAGGTAATCGCGATAACCGGCCTGGGCGGGGTTGCGGTCCCAGGCCGTCATGCCGTGTCCGCCCCCGTCGACCGCGTAGAGCTCGCAGCGGCCGCCTGCGCGGTGGATCGCCTCGAACATCACGACGGACTGCTCGAACGGCACGTGGAGGTCAACCGTGCCATGGATCAGCAGGTAGGGCGGCATCTCCTTGCCGAGGTGGTTGATGGCCGAGGCCTGGCGGATGACCCGCTCGCTCTCCGGCCCCGGGCCGGAGATGCCCAGGAACGCGGCCAGGCCGCGCGAGAGGCAGAATTGCGGCTGGCCGGGCTGTGGGTTGGGCACGAACTTGCCGTCGTTGAAGCAGCCGCCGGCCGGATGGGTCCGCCGCACCAGGTCATGCTCGCCGTAGAACGACACGACGGCGGCCACGCCGTTGCCCGGCCGGTGCCGGGCGCCGACGTAGGAGACGAGCAGTCCGCCGGCCGATTCGCCCAGGAGCACAAAGCGATCGCGATTCAGCCGGAACTCCTGCGCGTGAGCCTTGAGGTAGGCGATGGCACTCTCGACGTCATCCGTGGCCGCGGGGAACGGGTATCGGGGTGCCAGGCGATAATCGACGCTGATCCAGGCGAATCCGGCACGCTGGATGGCATCGGCCAGGGCCGGCGGGAACGCCCGCCGATCGCCGGTCGTGAAGCCACCGCCATGAACCCAGATCGCCGCCGGGAACGGACCCGGGCCGTCGGGGACCCGGGCGTCGAGCAGCAGGCGCACCCCCTCCACCCGGCCGAATTCGACGCCCGTGAACGTGCTCCCGGCAGCCAGACCGGAAGACCCGATCAGGGACCAAGCCACCGCGATCGTCGACAGCCGTCTCATGGAGGTCCGTCCTCGCCCTGGGGCCGGCGCCGATCGATGCGATCCACCGGTCCGGTCCGGGGCCGCCCGCCACCAGGCCCCGACGTCGCCTCCTGGCAACCTGCGGCGACGTCGCTATGGAAGAACGATCCGCGAGGTTAATAATATAGTGGCTTCTGCCGCGCCGGTGGGAACCGTCCAGAGGGTAACTCGTCGATGGCCTCGATCAGCCGCCAATTACTGGCCGACCACGTCTACCAGTACCTGGTGGGCCAGCTCACCGCCCATTCTCTGCCGATCGGCTCTCATGTCAATGCCCTGGTGATCGCCGAGGAGCTCTCGATCAGCAGGACGACCGTGAACAAGGCCGTCGCGCGGCTGATCGAGGACGGCTTCGTGCGGCCGGACAGCCGCAGCCGGCCGGTCGTCGTCGGCTATCCGTCCCCGCGACCTGTGCCGGAGGTCGTGAACTTCTCGTTCGCGAACCAGACCGAACAGACCTACGAGGCGCTGCTGGAGGGGATCCTTCGCGGCAATTACCATCCTGGAGAGATTCTCAAGGAACGCCGGCTGGCCCGGGAGCTGGGGGTCAACCCGGTGACGGTCCACCGGGCGGCCGAGCGGCTCAACCGCGACGGCCTGCTGGAGCGGCGGCGGCGGCGCGGCTGGCAGGTGGTGAAGCTGCGGGTGGGCGACCTGCGGGAGATCTACCGCATCCGGCTGATGCTCGAGCCCCTGGGCGTACCCAAGGCCACGGCACGGATCAGCGACGCCACGCTCGACGAGCTGGAGCAGGAGGCCGACCGCCTGATCGCCCTGGGTGAGCGATCCTCGGTTTACGAGCGTCGCCAGGCCGATTACCACCTGCACCGGTCGCTGTACGAGGCCTCGGGAAACCGCATCCTCGGCGAGACTCTCGATCCCCTGATCCGCAAGGCGCTGCTGATGACCACCGTCGGGTTCCGCTACGGTCGGATCAGCCGCAGCTTCGAGGAGCACAAGGAGATCCTCCGCGCGCTGCGGCGGCGCGAGCCGGCCGAGGTCACCCGCTGGTTGAAGGCCCACCTCAAGGCGGCGATGACGTTCAACATCACGGCCTGGAAGGATGGAGCAGACTCGCCGCCGGCGGAGGGAGGCTGAAGGACCCCCGGTCACGGAAGCTCCTCGCGAGGGAAGGAGGAGGTCACCCGGAGACGCTCCGGTCGTAGATCTCCAGGTGGATGGACCGGAAAGCCGGTCGCCGGTGAGATCTGCGTGTCCGTCTCCTGGGAGGTGACCCATGAATGCCTGGTGGTCCGAAGCGACCAAGATTCCGTTCGCGTTCTCCCATGGCGGCTCGTACAACGGCGGGCCGTTTCGAGGCGTGATCCATACCACGGAGGTCAAGAGCTACACGCCGTCGACCACGAGCTACTATGGACACCACAACCCGCCGCATTTCACCATGGTGCTGGGGCACTCGGATCAGGTGACCTTCTACCAACACTTCCCCATCACGGCGGCCGCGCGGGCCCTGGAGAATCGCCCGGGAGGCGTCGAGACGAATCGGCGCTCGGCGATCCAGATCGAGATCGCCTGGAAGGCCGCCCAGATCGACCAACTCCCCGAGGCCATGGTGGAACGGCTCTGGGACTGGATGCGCTGGGTCGAAAGCGAGACCGGGGTCGACAGCTCGGTCTATCGCCAGTTCTTTGGTCCGGAAGCGGCCGGCCTCCATGGTGTGGCCCGCATGACGTTCGACGAGTGGAACGCCTTCAATGGCTGGTGCGGTCATCAGCACGTCCCGGAGAACGTGCATTGGGATCCGGGCAAGCTGGATATCGGCCGGCTGTTGCGAATCACACGGCCCGGCACGCCGCCGCGTTGCGAGGTGGCTGGGTGGTTCGGAGTCAACGCGATCTGACCTTTCCCCGAGTCCGGCCCGGAGACCCCAGGCAGCAGTGCCTCCGCCAGGCAGGAGTGCCTCCGCCACTCGGGCTCGAATCCGGCTTCCCCATCTGGACGCTAGCCACCCGGTACGCGCCCGAGCGTTCTTCAGAACGCCCGTCGGAGCGACCGCCCGCGACGCATGCATGCTTGACGTCCTGGCAGATCGGCCACCTCCTCAACAACCTCAGCGCCAGCACCCCCAGCAGTGGCAAGACAAGAAGGGGGACAAGACAAAAAGGGGGACATAAGACAAAAAGGGGGACATAGACAAAAAAGGGGACGCCGACGGCGTAGGCGTAGACCAGGAGCGTGACCATCCTGGTCACGTCGAAGGGGGGTTGGCCGCGCAACTCGTGGGCGTAATACTCATGGGAGGGCGTGAGGTCGAGTTGGGCGATGAGATCGATCAGGAAGAGGACCCGGTCGTTTTCGGGGAGAGCGTCCCGGGGCGCGATCGGGTCGTGGCGGTTCTGCTGAGGATCCCGGGCCCGATCATTCTTGCGGCGGCCGTCCAGGAGAGGGCTCCCGGGTGGCAGGGCAGATCAAGGCGTTTCAAGGGTCCGGAGAACGCATTGTGCCCGCAGCGAGAGGACCGGGACAGATCCCTCCGGTTCACCGGACGGTTTTTCTCGGACAGTCTCCTAGGTCCCCCTTTTCGCCCTCTGTTCGCGCTCGTCCGCCGCCGGGTGCCTGCGCCGAATGTCGGCCAGCGCGACCTGCTGCGCGGCGCGGGTGAGCGCCCGCACACGCTCGAGCTTCTGGGCGGGAGACAGGCCGCGATACCCCTCGACCAGCAGCGCCTCAATCCGCGGATCTGTCTCGTTCGGGGCGGAGTCGATCCTCGGACTCAAGGGTTGCATCGCAAGTCCCTCTCTCCGGTGGGCGGCCTACCAAACGACGCGGTTTTCACCCGTCGGCCCCTCCAAGAATTCGGACGCACCTCAGCAGGCTGCCGATGGTCATGGGTTTGGTGGTGGGGAAGAGACAATAGGCTGGGAAGGGGTTGGTGCCATCGATGATGATCTGGCGATGATTGGCCAGGCGGAACCCCTCGTCGCATGGCTGGTGGCCGGTGATGAACCAGTCGGCGTCGACCATCGCGGCGAAGCGGTCGGCGGTCTCGCCGGCCGTGTCCCGGCCCCAGGTCAGCGCATAGATCGTGCCATGCCGCTCCAACGCCTCCGGCGGCCACGTGTCGGCCGCGAGCAGGTCGAGGTCCAGCGCGTCGAGGGAGTCGCCATCGGGGATGGTGTGGCAGACGAAGACCCGGTTGGCGGTCCGGATCGCCAGGGGCAACGCGGCGAACAGCTCCTTGTACGCCTGGAAGATCTCACCGGCCCCGGCGCCGTAGGCCGTGGTGATCCCCGCGCGGAACTTCTCGTTGAGGGTCTCGCCGTCCTTGACGATGACGCGCCCCGTCATCTCGGACAGCTCGTGGTTGCCCAGGATCAGGTGGACCCGATCCGGGTACTGGCCCTTCAGGGCCGTGAACAGATCCAGGAGCTGATGCGAGCGATCACCCCCGTCGCCCGGGTACATGAGCTTGCCGTGGATCAGCTCCTGCAAGATGAGGTGCCGGCCGGGATGGCGATCGAGGGCCGCCCGTCGCAGCACCTCCGTGAACGCCGACAGGTTCCCATGCAGGTCGCCGACGACCATGACCTCGTCGACCCGCTCGGGGGTGATGATCCCGCCGGCGCGGCCGGGGGTCGCCCGCGTCAGCTCGATGGCGCGGCGGATCGTATTCAATCTCTTGTGGGGATCGGGCATCGGGATTCCGGATTCCAGGATTCAAGATTCCAGATTCAAGATTCCAGATTCCAAAGACGAGATTCCGGATTTCAGGATTCCAGATTCCAGATTCCAGATTCCAGATTCCAGATTCCAGATTCCAAAGACGAGATTCCGGATTCCAGGATTCCAGATTCCAGATTCCAGATTCCAGATTC
>JAJPJC010000203.1 GCA_021324445.1 Isosphaeraceae bacterium | reverse complement strand
GTAGGGTGGGTGAAACCCACCACCGGAAGGCCTTGGCGGGCTTGAAGATCGGTGGGTTTCACCCACCCTACAACATCGACTTCCCCACGCTTCCGGGACAGACTCTAAGGAGTAACGCCGGCGGTGGGGGGCGGATTGCGATCGGTTCGAGGGCCATGACTCGCGATATTCGCCCCCTGACGCCGGACGATATCCCGGAGCTGAGCCGGTTCCTGACCGCGGGGTTCCAGGCTCCGCCGGAATCCGACTACGCCGCGCCCGAGGTCCTGCGCTGGAAGTACCTGGAGCCGCCGGGCGCGTGCGCGGGACCCGCGGCTCCGCGGAGCTATGTCGCGCGGGACGAGGCCGGGCGGATCATCGGCCATCTCGGGCTGTGCCGGACCGCGTTCGAGGGCCAGGCGCTGGCGGCCGTCGGCGGATCGGTCCCGACGATCCACATCATCGACTGGTTGGGCTCGCCCCAGCACCGCGCCGTCGGGATGAGCTTGATGCGCACGGCGCATCAGGGGGTCGCAACCCAGTTCGGGCTGGGGGTGAGCCAGGCGGCACTGGTCGTCGGCGAGCGGGCCGGCTACGAGCTGCGGAGCCTGGTGCCGGTGTATACTCGCGTCCTCCGCGCCGGGTACTGGCTGCGGGCCGGCGGCCTCGGTCCCGCGCAGCGCGGATTGCGGTTGGCCCGAGATGTCGCCCGCCGTTGGGTCTGGCCGCCCGCCGCCCCTCGGGGGATGCTCACGCTGCATCGGGTCTCGGCCTTCGGTCCGGAAATCCTCCCGATCGTCGAGCCGATGAAGCAGCACGTGCTCCTCACCAGTCGCGACCCGGCCCGGCTCAACGGCATGCTCCGATTCCCGCGCCAGGCGATGTCGGGCTGGCACCTGATCGACGATTCGGGCCGCCTCCGCGGGTTCGCCGTGCTCAATCTTATCCCCAAGGACCAGGGACGCACCCGGACCGGCAAGTTCGTCGATTGCCTGCTCGATGACACTGACGTCGTGCCCTGGCACGCGGCGGTGATGGCCCTGACGCGCGAGCTGTCGCGCCAGGGTGCCGACCTGGCTCAAGCCTACGCCAGCACTCCCTGGATGGCCGAGGCCCTGCGCCGGAGCGGGTACACTTCGCGGTTCTCGGTGAAATTCCACATCCGCGACCGCCAGGGGATCATCCCGCGCGACGCGATGTTTCACCTCACGCCCCTGGAGGGGGATTATGCTTACACGTAGGACACCCACGGGACCGAGACCGCAGAGCGTGAGTGGTCCCGGCCGGCGGAGCCGGCCCTACGCGGTGCGGTCATCCAGGATGGCGCGGCAGTGGCGGAAGTGCTCGGCCTGGTCCGGGGTGTACCGGGCGTCGCGGAGGTCGACCAGGTAGAAGTCGACGTCCTGGATCTGGGCCCCGCGCAGGTCGGCGCCGGGGAGGTTGGCCCGCGGCATCCGCGAGCCGGTCAGGAGCGCACCGCGGAGGTGGGCATCGTGGAAATCGGCTTCGGCAAGTTCCATCTCCTCCAGGTCGCACTTGCGAAGCTCGGCCCCGCCGAAGCGGGCCCCATCGAAGCGGGCCAGCCGCAGTTTCAGCCCGCTCAGGCGAGCCTCCTCGAGGTTGGCTCCCCGGAAGTTGGCATCCTCGATCTTGGCCTCTCGAAGATCAGCCTTCCACAGATGGGCATCGAGCAAGCATGCCCCGGCCAGATTGGCCCTCCGGAACTGGACGTAATCGGCGGTCACCCATCGAAGATCGGCCCGGCCCAGGTCGGCTCCTTCGGCTCGCCAACGGGTCAGCGTCGCGCCCTGGAGGTTGGCTTGTTGGAATCGGGCGCGGTCCGCATGGGCCAGCTTCAGGTTCGCCGCGCTCAAGTCGGCCTCTCTCAGTTCCGCACCGTCGAGGCCGGCGCCCGCGAGGTTCAGGCCCGGCCAGGCAACTCGATCAAGATACGCACCCTCCAGTCGCAGCCGACAATCCGGCTTGGGCCGCCAGCCAGGAGTCGCCGCATGGAGCAGGCTCGCGGCCATGGGATGAAACGGCCAATGACCGCGCCGGCTCATCAAGGAATCGAGGTGCCGGATTGCCGGGACGTTGCCCACGATTCGCCGCGCGGCTTCCTGCACCAGTTCTCGGGCGTCCTCGAACCGTCGTGATCCATTCCTTCCCGAATGGACAGACACCGCTCTATTGTCCGTTGTCCGTCGTCCGTTGTCAGCAGGAAGGTACCCCCAAGCCGGGATAAATGGTTCTTCACAGCTCCCGAGAGGTCCCATCGTCGGCTGCTGAGGGCTGGCTTGCCCACGGCTCGGAACGACGACCTGTTTGACAACGGACAACGGACAACGGACAACGGACCACTATGAGAAACAAGCGCGAGTTCCTGGCGCAGCTCTTCGGACGCGTGGGCGTCCTGGGCCTCCTGGAGCGCCTGGCGGACGCGATGCGGCCGGGGCTGGTCGTCTTGACGTATCACCGGATTGCCGAACCGGGCCTCGACCCGTTCTACGACCCGGTCGTCTCGGCGACGCCCACGGCGTTTCGCGCCCAGGTCGAATGGCTGCGGCGCCGGTTCCGGATCCTCGCGCTGCCCGACCTCGTCGCGTGGCTCGAATCCGGCGCGCGCGGGCGCGCGCCTGTGGCCCTGCTGACCTTCGACGACGGCTACCGCGACAATTTCGAGGCGGCCGTCCCGATCCTCCACGAATGCGACATCCCCGCGACCTTCTTCCTCCCCACCGCATTCCTCGAGGCGCCGCGGCTGCCCTGGTGGGATCATGTGGCCTATGTGATCAAGCAGACCCGGGTGCGGCGGCTGGTGCTGGAGCGCGGACCGGACAGCGGCGCGCCGCCGATCGCGCTCGACCTGGAAACCCTGCCGCGATCCGCAGCAATCATGGCGGTCATCCGCGCGTTCCTCGACGAGATGATCGCCGACGGGCCCTGGTTCCTGGACCAGCTCGCGGCACGGGCCGAGGTCGCCGTGGACAGCCCATCGCTGGCCCGCGACCTGTTCACAAGCTGGGACCAGGTGCGCCAGCTCACCGCGAGAGCACCGCGCGTCTTGACGATCGGTTCCCACGGACACAGCCATCAGAAGCTCGCCGGACTCGACGCCCAGTCCCAGCGACTCGAGTTGATCGAGTCAAGGCGCATCCTGGAATCGCGACTGGACTGTGCGGTCACGGCGATGGCCTATCCCTACGGCTGGCCGGGCACCTACACCGCCGAGACCAAGACCCTCGCCGCCGAGGCCGGCTATCGCCTGGCCTTCGCCGCGCGCGAAGGCGTCAACCGGCCCGATTCGGTCGACCGGTACGAGATCCGCCGCCTGGGCGTCGGCTCGGGCGACTCCCTCATTCTGCTCCGCGCCCGCACGGCCCTCCACGGCACCTTCGGCGGATCGATCCTGTAGTGGGACTGACGATCACGATCGGTCTGCACTCACCATCCTCTGTTCACACGAGCGTGATCAGAACGATCTCGGGGCGGCAGAGGAAGCGCACCGGCGGGGTGACGGTGCCGACGCCCCGGGTGACGAAGACCCGGGCGCAGGGGCCCTGGACGAGTCCATAGAGGTATTTCTGTCCATATCGGGAGGGGACGATGGGTGCACCGTAGCCGGGCACGACGACCTGTCCGCCGTGGGTATGACCGCTGAGCACCAGGCCGACGCGGGGATCGCGGAGGGTCTCGACGAAGTCGGGGTTGTGCGACAGCAGGAGCACGGCGTCGCGTTCCGTGGCATCTCCCAGGGCGGCGCCGAGGTATTGGCGGTCGGTCCAGAGGTCGCCGACCCCGCAGACCCGCAACCGGGCGCCGCGGCGCTCCAGCCAGATCCCCCTGTTGTTCAGGTCGGGGATTTTCGCCGCGGCCAGCGCGGCCCGCGAGAGCCGCACGGATTCCCAGTTGTCGTGGTTGCCCCGCACGGCGAACCGGCCCAGGGTCGCCGTCAGCTTGCCCAGCTCCCCGATCGCCGGCGCGATGTAGCTCGCCGAACGGTGCACGTAGTCCCCGGCCAGGGCGACGATGTCAGGCCGCAAGGCGTTGGTCAGCTCCACGATGTGCCGGACGTAGGCCAGCGGGACGAACGGCCCGTGGTGGACGTCCGCCAGCAAGGCCACGGTCGTCCCGCGGAAGGGCGGCGGGAGATTCGGCAGGGCGATCGTCCGCCGGGTCACCCGGCACCACCGGGCTTCCAGAAACGGGTAGGTCCCGCCGGCCACCGCCGAGCCCAGCGCGGCCAACCCCATCCTCTTCAGGAACTTGCGTCGATCCATCGCCTCAGCTCCCATCCGGTCGTCGAAGACCAACTCGCGCATCCTGCTCGCGGCATCATGCCGGAATTTCCTCGAAAAGGCCACCGCAGTTGCGACAGGTTGAGCCCTGGCCCTGGTCCCAATCTTCGCATGGCCTTGGAGCCGCGACGCGGAGGCTTAGAAGAGATCATACAGGTGCTCGCCGCCGTGCGCCGGATTGCCGATCAGCGAGTGCGACCGCAGATCCACGACGAAGTCGAGGTGCTCCAGCGGCAGTTGGCCGATGAGGACCGGTGTGCCGTCGGGGACTTCCATGACGTCCATCGTGCAGTCTCGTCCCTGGATGGTCAGCCGCACAGCGTCGTACACGGCGCCCTCGGAAACCCCGACGCTGCTCCGGACCGGCTTCTTATTACCCCGGCAGGTCACATGCGCATGTAGGACGGCTCTCCCGAGCCGTCGGGACGGGTCAGGAGACCCGTCCTACCTGAGGATCTTTCCGGCCGGGGTAATCGAGCGCTCCGCCAGGCCGAGCCGATGAATGAGCCCCGTGGGCAGGGATCGCAAAGTCGCTCCCGTGTCCACCAAGGCATCGGCGATGGTCACGCGCCGGACTTGGCCGGCGGGGATCAATCCGCGCTTCGCCGCCCACAGGTCTTCCAAACTCTCGATCGTGGCTTCCGTGAGAACTCGACCCATCGTTTCGGTCTCCACGGTGTCAACCCTCTTCCAAAAGGGACTTCGAGGTTCCCGCCTCCTATCCTCCTTCAAGAGCCGGCGCAAGGCCAGGCGAATCACCGACATTGCAACGAGAGCCCGCGCCGCGGCAGGGCCGCCAGAGTTGACGTCGGTCCGCGCGTCCCGTTACGATCGGCAGAGACGCCCTGCGGAGGTGAGGGACCCTGAACCAGAGAGACGAAACCGTTCCGATGCAGATTCTTTTAACGAATGATGACGGCGTCTATGCCCCCGGCCTGCGGGCCCTGCGCAAGGAGCTCTTGCGGCTGGGGGAGGTGACGGTGGTGGCCCCGGCCCTGGAGCAGAGCGGCGTGGCGCATTCGATCACGCTGCTCTCGCCCCTGGTCGTCAAGCAGGTGGAGGATGTCGACGGCAGCACGCTGGGCTGGATGGTCGAGGGGAGCCCGGCCGACAGCGTCAAGCTGGGGATCTGCGAGCTGATGTCCCGGCCGCCGGACCTGATCGTCTCGGGGATCAACTCGGGCTCGAACGCCGGGATCAACGTGTTGTACTCGGGCACGGTCGCCGCGGCGATCGAGGGCGCGTTCTTCAAGATCACCAGCATCGCGGTCTCGCTGGAGCTCTCCGAGCACTTCGACTTCCCCCACGCCGCCCGCCACGCCACCCGCGTCATCGAGAAGATCCTGGCCCATCGGCCGCCCAACGGCACGCTGTTCAACGTCAACCTGCCGGCCCACTCGCGGGGCGAGCCCCGGGGCATCCGCGTCGTCCCCATGGGCCTGGGCCGTTACGGCGAGGGCTTCGAACGCCGGCAGGACCCCCGCGGCCGGACCTACTACTGGATGACCTACAACCCGCCCTACCATCTCGAAGGGCCCGAGACCGACGTCACCAGCCTCTGCGAAGGTTACATCACCGTCACCCCGCTCCACTTCGACCTGAGCCGCCACGACATGATCCCGGAGGTCGGTCGATGGAACTGGGGGGACTGAACCCGCCTGGAGGAGACAGACCGATGCAACCGTGCTCGACCGGTATTCGCCCGCAAACTCACTCGCGCCGCCGCTCCCTCCCCTGGCTGGGACTGGCCGCCTGCGCCCTCGCGGCAGCCGGCTGCGAGGAAGAAGTCCGCCATGTCGGCAACCGGCCGGAGACCCGCGCACCCGCGCTGACCGGGGTCGCCGTCGGCCTCGACGACCAGCCCGCCGGCGCCGCCAAGTCCCAGTTCAAGAAGGCTCCCGCACAGCCCGAGTTCATCGTCGGCAAGCGGACCCAGGACATCCGCAATGCCAAGACCGAGCTGGAGAAGGGCGGAGCCCACCAGGCCACCACCAAGATCACTGCCAAGGACCCCATCACCCTCCAGGGCAACGCCTACGTCACCATGATCGGCCGGACGTCCATCCTCCAGATCCAGCACGCCCTGGACCTGTTCCACGCCACCAATGACCGCTACCCCAAAGACTTTGATGAGTTCATGAACGAGATCATCAAGGCCAACAACATCGCCTTGCCGAAGCTCCCCTACTACCAGGCCTACGGCTACGACGACAAGGAGCACAAGCTGATCATCCTCGAATACCCGCATTAGTCCAAGACGCCCCGGCGAGATCCGGGGATGAGCGCGCCTCGAGCTCCTGGAGCCTGGCCAGGGCCTCGCGGTCGCCCGGGCATTCGGCCAGCACCTCGCGCCAGAGCCGGGCCGCCGCGACCCGGTCACCGCGCTCCGCCGCCAGCGCCGCCAGGTTGCGCCGGGTCAAATGGCCGTAGATCCCTTGGAGTCGAAACGGGGACGCAGCTAGTATTGGCGGCAAGTCGGGGAGTCGAAACGGGGACGGGGGAGTCGAAACGGGGACGCAGCTAGTATTGGCGGCAAGTCGGAGTCGGGAGTCGAAACGGGAGTCGGGGAGTCGAAACGGGGACG
>JAJPJC010000202.1 GCA_021324445.1 Isosphaeraceae bacterium | reverse complement strand
TCAGCGAGAGTCCAAGAACCCAGCAGGTCTTCGGCATCGACGTCGACGGCCTGGCACCCGATCAGGAGGCCGTGGTCGACGAGTCGGCGCTGGGCTACCCGGTCGAGAGCCTGCGTTCGGTCCCCGCCGGGAACTACCGGGTCCAGGCCCTGCTGCACCGGTACGAGACGTTCCACCGCGGCGACGGGCACGTCGTCAAACTGCCGATGGACCGCGGCGAGGGGCAGCACTGGAACCGGGCGCCCGGGAACCTGTACAGCACGCCCCGCGCGATCACCCTCTCGCCGGCCTCGGCCGACCCCGCGACGATCCGGGTCCAGCTCGACAAGGTAATCCCGCCGATCCCGGCCCCGGCGACCACCAGGTACATCAAGCACGAACGAATCCAGAGTGAGCGGCTGACCCGGTTCTGGGGCCGGCCCATGCACCTGGGCGCCCACGTCCTGCTGCCGGAGGGGTTCGACGCGCACCCCGAGGCGCGCTACCCGCTGGTCATCTTCCATGGACACTTCCCCCAGACCTTCGCCGGGTTCCGCGAGGAGCCCCCCGACCCCAACCTCAAGCCCGAATTCAACGAGCGATTCCACCTCCCCGCGTATAACCGCACCGTGCAGGAATACGCCCACCAGTTCTTCAAGGAATGGACCGGGCCGAACTACCCCCGCATGGTCATCATCGAGATCCAGCACGCCAACCCCTATTACGATGACTCGTACGCGGTCAACTCGGCTAACCTCGGGCCCTACGGCGACGCCATCACCTATGAGCTGATCCCGTTCCTCGAGACGAAATACCGCTGCCTCGGGGCCGGCTGGGCGCGGTTCCTCTACGGCGGCTCGACCGGCGGCTGGGAGGCCCTGGCGGCCCAGCTCTTCTACCCGGAGGAGTACAACGGCTGCTGGGCGGCCTGCCCCGACCCGATCGACTTCCGCGCCTATACCGTGGTCAACATCTACGAGGATAAGAATGCCTACTATGATGAAGGCCCATGGCACAAGGTCCCGCGGCCCGGCGCGCGCAACTACCTGGGGCACGTCCGCTCCACGCTCGAGTCCGTGAACCGCCTTGAGCTGGTCCTGGGCACCCGGAGCCGATCGGGCCAGCAGTGGGACATCTGGGAGGCCGTATACTCCCCCGTCGGGCCCGACGGCTACCCCAAGCGGATCTGGGACAAGCGGACCGGCGTCATCGACCACGAGGTCGCTCGGTACTGGCGCGACCACTACGACCTCCGGTACATCCTCGAACGCGACTGGCCCAGGATCGGCAAGGAGCTCGAAGGGAAGATCCATATTTACGTCGGCGACATGGACAACTATTATCTGAATAATGCAGTCTATCTGATGGAAGACTTCCTCAAGAAGACCAAGGAACCGTTCTACGGTGGCGAGGTGGCCTACGGCGACCGGGCCGAGCACTGCTGGAACGGCGACCCGAGCCGGCCCAACGCCCTCAGCCGGCTCCGCTATCACCAGATGTTCGCGCCGCGGATCGTCGAACGCATCCTGAAGTCGGCGCCACCGGGCGGCGACGTCACGAGCTGGCGGTATTGAGCAAACCGTCGCCGGACGGAGCCGGCTCCTACAAGAGGCGCGGCTCCGCCGGCCTTTCTGTAGGAGGCGGCTCCGTCCGCCGATCCTCACTGGCAACGACTCGAGATCGCGCGAAGTGCGGCCAGGGCGCCCATGGGGAGCGCGAGGTGGCCGGCGGGGACGTCGGGCTCGCGGAGATTGATCCGGATCAGAGTCCCGCGGCATCGCCGGGCGAGCTCTTCGCAGGTGATCCGGACCGTCGGCACCGCCTTGCCGGCCCCAAGTTCGACGATGACCAGGCGCGGCCCGCCGAGCGCGCGGAGCCAGGAGTCCATACGGCGGTGCTGAGGGTCGGTCCGCGACGAGTCCCAGCCGAAATCGCCGAACATCAAGACGTTGGGCCGGGCCAGGGCGCCGCAACGCGGGCAGGCCGGCAGCGGCGGAATCGCGCGCATCGTCTGCTCATCGATCGCGACCGCGAACGGCTCGGACGGGAAGATCCCGATGCCGCAGTCGTTCAGGCACTGCATCGCGACGAGTGTGCCATGAACTTCGACGATCCGGTCCGGGTCGAAGCCGGCGCGCTGGAAATGCCCGTCGACGTTCGAGGTGAAGACGAATCCGCCCCGGGGCATCCGCTCGACCCAACGGCGGAGGATCCCGAAGCCCTCGTGCGGCTCGGTGCGGCGGTAGAGACCCATCCGGTGTCCGTAGAAGCCCCACGCCAGCTCGGGGTCGTCGACGAACCACTGCGGATTGGCCAGGTCGACGAAGTTGAGCCCCAGCCGCTCATACGGGGGATACGCCCGCCAGAACCCCTGGGGGCCGCGGAAGTCCGGCAGGCCACTGTCGACCCCCATGCCGGCGCCTGCCCCGATCACCAGCGCATCGGCCGTTGCGATCAACTCAGCAGCCCGGTCAAGAACTTGCTCGGTGTTCATGTGTAAATGGCGTGGTTTCTGAGCGTCGTCCGGTCGCGACCGCGTCGCTCCCCCGATCACGCCTTCCCCGCCTTGCGGCGGCGCGGCGGCTTGACCGGCTGGACCCCGACCGCCTGGATCACGTCCTCGGCCTCCACCGGAGTCAGGCCGAAGCCCAGGAGGAACTCGGCGACTTCGTCCTTCTTGCGAGCGTCGATCCGCCTGCCCTTACAGAGGGCCAATTCGGGGATGAGCTTCCCGCCGATCATGCCCCGCCTGGGCGAGAACGTGTAAGTGATCTCTCCAGGCGAATCCCGGCCAAGCCAGACCACGGGATCTTCGTGTTCCGTCGATGGATTCCAGAACACGATGCCGGGCAGGCGCTTCTTCAAGAAGTCGATGATCTCCGACTTCTTCAACGGTACGCGGGAGATCGTATCGGGCTCGAGTTCGTCTTCCTCCATCACAGTGCGGAGTGGCTCATCCGGGTCCATCGGAACGTCGATAAAGTACAGACGGCGACCGTTGATCCCGATCGGGCCCCGAACCTCGACGATTGTCCCCCAAACTGTGTGCCTCCACTTGGGTCCCCCCGACTCGAATTGGACTCGATCCCCGACGCGAAACTTCGCAACCGGTTTGGAATTCCTGCACTTCATCGGGTTCTCTCCTGCTCCGGCTCACCAAGGCGAGGCTCCCGTGATCGATTCGATATGCATCCGCATGACCTCATCGAAGTAGGAGGCCAGGTTTTCGCAGACCCTACGCCACTGTCGTACCTCATGGAGATGAAGTGGCTTCCGTGCGAGAGCCACAGCGTCTTGATGAGCGATTGCGTTACGCCACTCGTTCAGCTCACGGAGTTGCTGGCGCCGATCTGCATTGCGGGCATCGAGCTGATAGACCTCCTGCCAAAACTCGAGGCCGAAACGGCCGAAATCCGCGCCGAGGTTGCCAGGATTGGGGTTTCCCGTATCCAGTTTGCGAGCCAGGAGCAAGGATTTCTCACACCCCTTTCGGAGCCCGACGGGCATATTCCATCTTACCAGGACATCGACACTTTCATCGTGAAGTTCACGGCAAGATCCCTGGAATTGCGCTGAGAGCAAGTGCGTGTGGCCGTGGTTGAGCTGCCGGGTCGCGTGACGCCGACCACGGCGGGTCCCGCCCACCCGGCGGTGGGCGTTCTCGATCTCGTCGAGGGCCTGCCTTCGAACGGTCAACCAGGTTTGGAGCGCGCGAGACGGCATCGTCTGGGGGACCAATCCGGGTCATGGTTTGGCGGGTGTCTTGTCCTCTACGCCAGCAGGTCCTTGCGGACCTTGGCCGCGCCTTCGGGGCCGATGAGCTTCTGGTGCAGTCCCTGGTAGGCATAGGTGAGCTTCCAGGCGTCGAGGCCCAGGAGGTGGAGGATCGTCGCCTGGAGGTCGTGGATGCTGACCGGGTTCTCGGCGACGCGGTAGCCCAATTCGTCGGTGGCGCCAATCGTGATCCCCGGCTTGATGCCGCCGCCGGCCAGCCAGATGCTGAAGCAATGGGGGTGATGGTCGCGGCCCAGGAAGGTGGAGCCGCCCCGCGCCTCGTTCATCGACGTGCGGCCGAACTCACCGCCCCAGATTACCAGGGTCTCGTCCAACAGCCCGCGGCGCTGCAGGTCTGCGACCAGGGCTGTGATCGGCCGGTCCACCTCCCGGCACTTGTCGGGCAGGTGCTTGACGATGTCGTTGTCAGGGGCCGTTCCGTGGCAGTCCCAGCCCCAGTCGAAGAGTTGGATATAGCGCACGCCGCGCTCGACCAGCCGCCGCGCCAGCAGGCAATTGTTGGCGAACGACGAGGCGCCCGGGTTGGCCCCGTATTCCTCCCGGATCGCCTCGGGCTCCTGGCGGATGTCCATCGCGTCGGGGACGGCCATCTGCATGCGAAAGGCCAGCTCGTACTGGCTGATCCGCGTCAGGGTCTCGGGGTCTCCGAACTCGGCGAGTTCGTACTCGTTCAGCCGCCGCAGCGCGTCGAGCGTCCGGCGACGGTCGGCGCGGTCCATCCCCTTGGGGTCGCCCACGTACAGGATCGGGTCGCCCACCGTCCGGCATTGCACGCCCTGGTAGACGCTCGGCAGATAACCCGTACTCCAGAGGGCCTTGCCGCCGGTCGGGTCCGTCCCGCCGCTGATCAGGACGACGAAGCCGGGCAGGTCCTGGTTCTCCGTCCCCAGGCCGTAGGTGATCCACGAGCCCATCGCGGCCCCGCCGTTGCGCGGCGAGCCCGTGTAGAGGAATAACTCGGCCGGCGCGTGGTTGAACTGGTCGGTCCACATCGAGCGGACGATGGCGACATCATCGACCACGGTGCGGAAGTGCGCCCACAGCTCGCTGATCTCGGCCCCACTCTGGCCGTACTTGTGGAACCGATGCGGGGTCCCCAGCAGCTTGGGGTGCCCCTTGATGAATGCGAACTTCTCCCCCTTGAGCAGCGAGTCCGGGCAGGGCTGCATGTGGTGCTTGACCAGCTCCGGCTTGTAGTCGAAGAGGTCTTGCTGGGGCGGGCCGCCGGACATGTGCAGGTAGATGACACTCCTGGCCTTGGGCGCGAAGTGCGGCGGCCGGGGCGCCATGGGGTTGTCCGCGGAGGGGCGTCGGGGCCGGCCCGGAGTCGGCGAACCGGCCGAGGGCTCGGCGGCTCGCGTGAGACCGTCACGGTCCAGGAGCGCCGCCAGCGCGATGGCCCCCAGGCCGGCCTGAGACCGCTTGAGGAACTCGCGGCGGGTCTGTGCCCGCGCCTGCTGCAAGGTCAGGGGGAGATCTCGGTGCGGGTCCATAAAAGCCTCTGTCTCTGGAGACCTTCGGTCGGCCCACGGGCGGGGTCTGGAGACCCGCGCCCAACCTGGAGGGTCCATCGGAATCAACCCTTGGTCAAGACGCTGTCGAGATTCAAGAGGACGTTGGCGACGGCGGTCCAGGCGGCCAGGTCGGCCGGGTCCATCCCGGACGGCAGCGGGCCGATCGGGACGGTGGCCAGCGCCACGGCGGCGTCGCGGTCATGGCGGTACCGTTCGCGCTCGGCGGCATGCAGCGCCAGGATCGGCTCGACCTGCTCGGACCGGGGCGGCCGGCACTGGCAGAGCTGCAAGGCGTAACGGGCGCGGGCCGGGGTGTCGCTGCCCCCCTCCCGGACGATCCGCCGCGCCAGGGCCTGGGCGGCCTCAACATAGACCGGGTCGTTCAAGGTCACGAACGACTGGAGCGGCGTGTTGGTCCGCACCCGCTTGATCGAGCAGGTCTCGCGGCTCGGGGCGTCGAAGGTGGCCATCGAGGGATACGGCACGGTCCGCCGCCAGAAGACATACAGCCCGCGGCGGTAACGGTCATCGCCGGGGCTGGTCGACCAGGTGCGCTGACCGTTGAACGCGGCCTGCCAGAGTCCCTCCGGCTGGGGTGGGAAGACGCTCGGGCCGCCCAGCTTGCGACTCAACAATCCGCTCAGGGCCAGGGCTTGATCGCGGACCATCTCGGCCTCGAGCCGGACCCGTGAGGCCCGCGCCAGCAGGCGGTTCCTCGGGTCCTTTTCCAGCAGCTCGGGCCGGACCTTCGACGACTGCCGATAGGTCGCCGAGGTGACGATCAGCCGGAGGAGGGCCTTGGTATCCCAGCCCGAGTCGCGGTAGCGCACCGCCAGCCAGTCGAGCAGCTCGGGATGGCTGGGCGGCTCGCCCTGGGTGCCGAAGTCTTCCTCGGTCTCCACCAGCCCCGCGCCGAAGAGCTGGGCCCAGTAGCGGTTGACCGCCACCCGGGCCGTCAGGGGATTCCTGGGATCGACCAGCCAGCGCGCCAGGCCGAGCCGATTCGCCGGCGCGCCGGGTGGGAAGGGGTGCAGCGCCTTGGGCACGCCGGGCTCGACCGGCTCGCCGGGGTCGAGGAAGTTCCCCTTGCGGAGCACGCGGGTCACGCGGCGGCGATCGGCCGGCAGCTCGGCCATCACCGGCAGGCTGGGGGCCTTGGGCTTGGTCTTCTCCAGCGCCGCGATCTGGTCCCGGATCGGCTTCAACTGCGGAGCGATCGAGCGGAAGTGTCGCGACAGCGCCCGGGCCTGGTCCTTCGACCGCTTCGCGGCGGGAATGTCGAGGATCGTGAGGATTCCCTTGGGCAGGCCCTTCCGCCCGGCCGCGTTGGCCGGACCCAGGCTCGACTCCCACTTCGCCTGAGCGGCGGCCAGCTCCGGCGTGGATGCCTCGAGCTTCGCCCGCAACGGGGCGATCCGCGCCTCGATCTCGTGGACCTTGGCCGTGACCTCCGGCGTAGCGACGAGCAGGACCGGGCTCTCGTCGGGCTGGTCGTTGTCAGCCGACTGGTTGAAGAAGGCGTAGAACCGGTAGTATTCCTCCTGCGTGATCGGATCATACTTGTGACTGTGGCACTTGGCACAGCCCATGGTCAGACCCATCCAGACCTGCATCGTGGTGTCGACCCGGTCCTTGACGGCGGCCACGCGGAACTCCTCGTCGTCGGTGCCGCCCTCGGTGTTGGTCATCGTATTGCGGTGGAAGGCGGTGGCGATCCGGTCGTCCTGGCTGGCGTTGGGGAGCAGGTCGCCGGCGATCTGCCGGATGGTGAACTGGTCGTACGGCAGGTTGCGGTTCAAGGCGTGGATGACCCAGTCGCGATAGGGCCAGATGTTGGGCCGGAGGGGATCGGAGCCCAGTCCGGCCGAATCGGCATAGCGGGCCAGGTCGAGCCAGAGTCGGGCCCAGCGCTCGCCATAGGCCGGGTCGTCGAGAAAGCGATCGACGGCCCGCTCGTAGGCGTCAGGGGCCGTGTCGTGAAGGAACCGCTCGACCTCCCGGGGCGTCGGCGGCAGCCCGCGGAGGTCCAGGCTCACCCGGCGCAGGAGCGTGTAAGGGTCGGCCTCGGGCGCGGGCTGGAGTCCCTCCTGCTCCAGCCGGGACAGGACCCAGAAGTCGATGCCGTTGCGCGGCCAGGCGGTGCCCGAGACTTGGGGAAGCGGCCGGGCCTCGGGCGGGACCAGGGCCCAGTGCTGGGCGTATCCGGCCCCTTGTTCGATCCAGCGCCGCAGGACGTCGACCTCGGCCGGGCCCAGCCGCTGGCCCGCCTTCCGGGGGGGCATGCGCATCGTCTCATCCTCCTCGGTGACCCGGAGGATCAGGGCGCTGGAATCGGGGTCGCCGGGGACGATCGCCGTCTCACCGCTCTTGAGGGGCTTGGTGGCCGACTCGCGGCGGTCCAGCCGCAGCCCGTTGGCCCGCCTCACCTGGACCTCGTCCTGACCGTGGCAGGCGAAGCAGTTCTTGGCCAGGATCGGCCGGACCTCGCGGTTGAAGTCGACCCTCCGCTGGAGTGGCTTGCGAGGCTCCGCGGCTGGTGCAGCCGACGGGACGATGCCCCAGCCGAGGGTCAGGCAAACGCCCAGGAACCGGAGGGCGCCGCGATTCGACGGCCGCGGTCTGGCCGGAGAAGACTCGCTCGGTCTCATCAGTTCCTGACCACTGACCACGGACAACGGACCACTGTTTCGCATGGTCGGTCTCATCGATTCGACCGGCACGGGCCGGCGGGACTCGGGGCGGGCCGCATCCATGCATTTCGCGGGCGGGTCGTCGCATCTTCGCGGCGCGTGTCCTCCGCTCGTTCATTGTCGGGTCTTGGTGCTGTGCAATCAAGATGCACCAAGTCCACGGGTGAGCCGGATGCGACTTGCCGACGAAGGGCTATGGCCGGGGGCCATCCCCTGACTGAGGAGGCGCCGGCGTTGGTGAGCCGTGCAGCCCCGCACGCGGGCTTGTCCGTATTCCGAAGCATTTTACAACTTCTTTGGCCGGTCCGCGACGACATTCTTGATTATATGGATGACAGGTTGTACTTTATTGACTCTGGTGGGGCAGGAGGAGGCGCCTGCTGAGCCCCCATCGATGGTCCCTGAGAGCACCATTCCGTCGGTCCCGCTTTGGACGGCGTCTCGTCTCGCGGACCCGGAGTGTGCCGGACTGATCATCGATCGGGCGTTCCGTCCCGGGGGTTCGGCTAGGGCCTCGCATCACTGATCGATGCGCAGACAACCGATGACCGAATTCTTACGGACATGATGGGTCGGTCCACCCCGGCTTGCTGCGCAATCGCTTGCCGAACGAAAGATTCGTGCCTTGGACCCGCATTTTTTGGAAACTTTGAAACACTTGCGGCCTCGTCCGTAGGTGGAGATGCATCGCAGATCAGGGATGGCCGAACCATCCTCGGCGTGGAGAGGGGATCGGACGTCCCAAGCGGACGCACCGGTCGGGTCGTTCGGATTTCCGGAGCGGTGAAGAGACCGGCTCTTGTCCGTCGCACCCTCCGTGAGCATCGATGGAATCGGACACACCAACTTGGAGCGCGCAACCATGAATCGCAACACCAGAGCGTGGATGTTTCATTCCGTGGATCGGGATCGGGGCCGAGGGACGGCGGTCCGCCGGCGCCGGCTTCAGCCGCAATGTGAGCGGCTGGAGGACTTCGTGCTGCTCAACGCGGCGTTCGATCTGGTGGGACTGACGGCCGCTCGTTCCGACCCGCAATTCAGCGGCATCAACGGCCAGGGGATCGGGATCGCCAACATCGATTCGGGGCTGTACGCAGCCCACCCGGATCTCCAACCCAATGTCGTGGCCTGGTTCGATGCGGTGGCCAATCAGGAGAGCGCGACGGCGGCCCCCGCCCCCGTGAGCGACGCCTACGACCCCGATGGCCACGGCACACACACCGCGGGGATCGAGGCGGCGACCGATCCGAACATCGGGGTGGCGACGCATGCCAGCCTGATCGGCATTCGCGGCCTGCCCTCCTCGGGCGATGCGCAGCCGAACTTCGACACGGTGGCCAACGCGCTGCAATGGGTGATCGATCATTATCAGCAGTACAATATCCTCGTCGTGAATATGTCGCTCGGCAACCCCGGGACGAATCTTACCCCCCAGAACGCCCCGGCGGCCGAGGCGACGGCCTGGGGATCGAAGATTCTCGAGCTTGAGAACCTCGGGGTGACGGTCGTCGCCTCGGCGGGGAACAACTACGCCAACTTCGCGGCGCAGGGCGAGTCGTACCCGTCAATCTACGCCACGCTCAGCGTCATGAACACCTGGGCCAGCGACGGCTCGGGGGACCAATTCCCGCTCCTCGAGGGGAACCCGCCGACCAACTACATCGCGACTGAGAACGCCGGGGCGCCGGACCGGCTGTCGGCGAGCAGCCAGCGGGATAGCACCGACGACAACTCGATCGCCGCGCCGGGGACCGACATCCTGAGCACCTGGAACGGTTCCGGGGGCCAGATGTTCAAGCTCGACAGCGGCACGAGCATGGCCGCGCCGATGGTGACCGGCACCGTCGCGCTGATGCAGCAGGAGGCATATACCGCCGCGGGACGCTACCTGACCCCGACCCAGGTGCAGACGATCCTCCGTGACACGGCCGACACGATCACCGACAGCAACGTCCCCGCGCCGACCAACGCCCGCGTGCCGCTGAGCGTCGACGCCAACGGCCACTACACCCTCGGCTCCCCCACGGACCTGCCCGAGACCGGGCAGACCTACAAGCGGCTCAACGTTTACCATGCACTCCAGGCGGTCCGCCAGCTCGTGACCACGGGGGGGGGGAGCACCAGCAACGCCGCGGACACCAACTCGACCACGCAGAGCGCGATCGGCCTGCCCGCGCTCGACGGCAACCGCGTCTACGACTTCCAGGGATCGATCGGGACCGACGGCCAGACCCAGGTTGGCGCCAACGACGTCGACCTGTACAAGCTCACCACCATCTCCACGGGCGAGATCCTCGTCGACCTCAACCAGCCCAACGGGGGGACCGCCTTCGACTCCTACCTCCGCCTCTTCGACCAGTACGGCAACGAGATCGCATTCAACGATGACAAGTCGAGCGATGACACCTACTCCTTCCTCCACAGCGGCAGGTTGCCGGCCGGCACTTACTACATCGGGGTCAGCAGCTATAACAACGGCAGCTACAACATCGTGACCGGCGCGGATGCGACCGATGGCCACTCGACGGGCGATTACACCATGAGCATCCTGCTGTACAACCCCGACCCCAATGGGGTGCTCACGGGTGCCAAGGTCATCAGTCAGGTGGACGACTACGAGCAGGGGGTCCTCGGCAGCGATCCCCCGCCGGCCAACTCGAACACACGGATCCAGGTCGGGGCGGGGGATGTGGACATGTACGAATACACGGCCCCGGACGATGGGATACTGACCATCGACATGCGCGGCGAAGCAATCGACATCCCCGGTGAAGCCGATTACAATCCGGTGGACGGCTACGTGCGGGTCTTCGATGCCAACGGCCGCCAGATCGCCTCCAACGATGACCGTGGCTCGTCGGGAGCGTCGCAGCACGGCGGCAGCAGCCTCGATCCCTACCTCCAGGTGACGCTCCAGCAGGGCGAGACGGTCTACGTGGCCCTCTCGGCCTATCGCAACTCGGCCTACAATCCGACCGATCCCTACACCCACAACTGGAACAGCGCCGAGGGAGGGTACGAACTGTACCTGCTCTTCGACAACGGCGATCAGAACGGCGACGTCTTCGGTGCGGCCTCGGCCGATCTCGGCCAGACCGTCCAGGGGGTCATCGGCCTCGACTACGGCGATCCGGTCGGCAACCAGGATTCGCAGACTTCACTCGACGTCGACTTCGTGACGTACACGCCGACGACCAGCGGCGAGCTCGACATCGTCGCCACCGGCCAGGGTGGATTTGTCCCCGCGCTGGCGCTGTGGACCGTCAACGCCGACCAGACCGACGTGGTCAAGATCGCCGAGAGCACGCAGTCCTCCTCGGAGATCATCTACCAGGTGGATGCCAATTCGACCTATTGGGTCTCGGTCACGGGGCTGGGGAACCACGATTTCCAATGGTGGGCCCCGGCCAGCGGCAGCGGCGGCCAGAGGGGCAATTACACCCTGACGGCCAACATCGTCGACCCGACCCACTCGTCCAGGTCCGCACTGCTGGGCGACGATATCATCCTGAGCAACCCCACCACCAATGCGGAGGCCGTGCAGGCCGTGAGCGTGGGGTCGCGGGTCGTCGGCAACATCGGCATGGACGGCAACCTCGTGCGCGGCAGGAAGGACGTCGATCTCTATAGCTTCACCCCGACCACTAGCGGGATGATCGACATCCACACCAGCACCAGCATGGAAGGGAGTGCCGACACCTTCCTCCGAATCTTCGACGCCAGCGGCAATGAGCTGGCGTCCAATGACAACGCCGGCCCCAACACCAGCGACAGCGACATCAGAATCCAGGTCACCGCCGGGCAAACCTACTACATCGGCGTCAACGGAGCCGGCTCGAACCCGCGCGCCTACAACCCGTTGAGTCATGACCCCAACAATAACGGGGCCGTCGCCGGGAACAGCACAGGAGATTATGTGCTGATCCTCAATCCGGTCCAGCCGGGCGGCGGCGGTGGTGGTGGCGGAGGAGGGAATGGTGGTGGCAGCGGCAACAACGGCGGAGGAGGGAATGGCGGCGGCAACAACGGCGGCGGCAGCAACAACGGCGGCGGCAGCAATAACGGCGGCGGCGGCAGCAACAACGGCGGCATGCCTGTGACGACCGTGACCGGCGCCAGCATCACGAAGGGGAAGAAAGGCACAAAACAGATCGTGGTCGACTTCAACGGCGCCGTCGCGGGAGGCGCGGGCCTGCCGCTGGGCGCGTTCCGGCTCACGACCCTTCCCAAGGGGAAGAAGCAGCACGTCAAGACGTTCCGCCTCAAGAGCGCGGCCTATAACCCGATCGCCCACACGGTCACGATCACGCCTCGGGGCAAGCTGAACCTGAACGTGCCGCTCGAATTGACGATCAGCGGCCTCTCGGGCGGCCCGTCCACCTTGATCCTCAGCAAGCATGGCGCCCGCATCGCGGCGGTTCGCTCGGGCCAGGCGGGCGTGAGCACCGCCAGGACACTCACTGCGGCCAGGCCCGCGGCGCCCCCCGCCGCCGCTGTAGACGCCCTGTTCCTGGGCACCCTGGAAGACCTCGACCTCCCCTCGTCGCACCGGGGTCATGGTCGCTGACGAGACGACTTCCTCTCGACCGCGTCCCCGGGGTCGGGCCGAGGCCGCCTGAACCGTCCTGTTCAGGCGGCCGGCCCGCTTCCTCGGCTTCCGGCTGGCTGCAACCGCGACCCCCCAAGTTCCTCA
The DNA here is from genome assembly GCA_021324445.1 of Isosphaeraceae bacterium. Lineage (GTDB taxonomy): Bacteria > Planctomycetota > Planctomycetia > Isosphaerales > Isosphaeraceae > JAJPJC01. The sequence goes on along the minus strand of JAJPJC010000202.1, from coordinate 19,918 downwards.
CGGAGCCGGAAAAGGTCCCGAAGTCGTTCGTCGAGGAAGCGACGGTGTTGGATCTCCCCGGGATCGTCGGCGCCGACCCGCCGCTGACGGCCCGGGCACCGCTGGTGCGCCTCCACCGCCTCGGGGGATCGCCCCAGGATCTCCAGGGCTTCCCCCAGCCGGCGCCAGGACCCGGCACAATCACTGTGCCAGCGGAGATTCTTAGGGTCTGCTCGGCTGTTTTCCTCGCGGAGCGCCCGGGAGCTCCGGTACGGCTGGAGCGCCTCGCCCGAACGCCCGGTGTCGACGAGCAGGCGACCCATGATATGGTAGCTCGTGGCGAGCTGAGACCGAGGCGCGATCTCCCGCGGTTTGGCGCGCACCAGCCGCTGGTAAACCGCCGCCGCGCGGCGGAAATCGGCCAGAGCCTCATCCCTCCGGTCGACGCGGTCCTCGAGGGCGGCGAGCCCGAAGAGGTACCCGGCCAACTCATCCTGGATCGCCCAATCCGAAGGCCGCTGGCGGGTGATGGGCTCGACCTGCTCGGCGGCGCGCCGGTGCAGAGCAATCGCCTCGCCCGGCTGCTCGTCGCGCACGAGCCTCGCCAACTCGAAGTCGAATCGCGCCAGGCGCCGCCGCCCAGCCTCATCGGTGCCGGGCTGCTCCCGGAGCAGTTCCTCGGCGAGTGTCCGGGCCTGGCGATAGCACGCGACCGCCTCCGGCTTCCGGCCGAGGCGGCCCTCCACCGAAGCCAGGGCCAATCCCGACTCGACCCACGCCTCGCGGGCACTGCGGTGGCCCGGATAGGCGCCGAGTCGCTCGTCCGCCAGGGCACCGTACGCCCGCCACTGGCTCAGCGAGCGACGGAGCCCCGCCGCACCCTCCTCGAGACGGCCTCTGTCCACGAGCCACAACCCCTCGAATGTCAGGCACCGGGCCACTTAGTCCCGATATTCGGGTTGGCTCGGGTCGTCGCGGAGCAGGCCCTCGTACGATCCTCGGGTCTCCTCCAAGGTACGCAAGGCTTCGTCCGCCGGGCTGGATCGACGGACGAGATTCGTCATGCGCATCAGCAAGGAGGAGAGGGCACCGCGTAATTCGGCGTCGGTGGCGAGCTGCCCCTGGAGGGAGCTGCGGCAATACCTGAGGGTCGCCTTCCACAGGGTCAGGTGATCGCTCCGCGGATCGCCCGGGGCTCTGGGAGCGGGGCCATCGAGCGGGAGGAGAGATGAGAGCGTCTCGAACCCAGCGCGGAGGGCTCGGATGGCGCGGTGGCGCTGCTGCTGGGCCGCGGCCAAGCTCCACTCGACGCGGCGGCGCTGGGACTCGGCCCGCCGCCATTGCCAGGTCACGCCGGCGCAGCCCAGCACGATCGCCAGGACCAGGGACGCCGCCAGGCCGGCCACGACCGGCCTGCGCCGGCACTTGCGCCCCAGCGCGGCGAATGGTCCCACCGGTCGGGCCAGCACCGGCTCGCCCCTGAGCCAGCGCCTCAGGTCGGCGGCGAAGGCCGCCGCATCGGCGTAGCGCCGCCCGGGCTCCTTGGCCATCGCCTTCAGGCAGATGGTCTCCAGGTCGCGCGGGATCGCCTCGTCGAGCCGCCGCGGCGGGCGCGGGTCTTCCTCCTGGATCTGGACCAGCAGCAGCCGCCCCGCACCGGCGAACGGCCGGGTGCCGGTCAACAGCTCATAGAGGATGACTCCCAGGCTGTAGAGATCGGTCCGCGCATCGACGGTTCCTCGCGCGCCGTGGGTCTGCTCGGGGGCCATGTAGGCCGGCGTGCCGATCATCTGGCCGTCGATCGTCAGCGTGGGGTCGCCCGAGTCGCTCTTGGCCAGGCCGGAGTCGGTCAGGTAGACGTGATCCTGGCGGTTGATCAGGATATTCGACGGCTTGACGTCGCGGTGGATCACGCCCAGGCCGTGGGCATGCTCCAGCGCCTCGGCCAGCGCGGCGATCCATTCGACCGAGCGGTGGAGGCCGGGGCGGCGGGCGACCAGCTCGTCGGCGAGAGTGCGGCCCTCGACCCAGGGCACTGACCAGGTAGGGCTCGCCGTCGCGGATCCCGACATCGTGGACGGCCACGATCTGCGGATGCCGCAGCCGTGCGGCGCTGCGGGCCTCGCGGAGGAACCGTTCGACGGCCGCGGGCGTCTCGACCATCCCGGGTCGGGGCCGCTTCAGGGCCACGGCGCGATTCAAGGCGGTATCCCAGGCCCGGTGGACGACCCCGAAGGCGCCACGGCCGAGCACCGGGCCCAGCTCGTAGCGGTCGATGCGGGTCGACGTCCCCGCCGGGTGGTCGGCGCGGTCCGGGCCGGCCGGCTGCGCCGGGGCTGCGGTCGGCGACCGCCGGCGCAGGTCCGCCTGGGCGGCGGCGAGCTCGGCCGCGACGACCGTGTCGACCGCCAGGTCGCCGAACCGCTCCAGGTACGCCTCGACCCGCACGCACTCGCCGGCCTTGATCCGAGATTCCATCTCCTCGTGCACCAGCTCGAGGAGGATCGCCGTGCGGTGGGGGCCTCCCGCGGGGAGATAGGCCTCGATCGCCGGTTTCTCCCCGCGCCGCAGGGCCTCGCGGAACGATCGGACGGCCCGCTGGAGCCCTTCCCAGGCGATCGGGTCAAGTTCCGGCGCGACCCTCGGATCGATGTCCATCGTCCCCTCCTTCGATGTCAGGGCGTCCCCGCCTCGGCGCCGCGCTCACCGAGCAAGTGCTGGAGCTGATGCTTGGCTCGTTGCCGCGCGCGACGCACCGTCCGTTCCGAGCAATCGAGCCGCTCGGCGATCTCCTCGGCCGTGCAGCCCAGGAGGATCTGCTCGACGATGGGCCGGTCGTCGGGTGCCATGAGCTGGAACAGGCGCCCGATGGTCTCGGTCAGGATCGCCGCCTCGGCGGGTGTCGGGGCTCGGTCGGGGATCCCGACCGCGTCCTCCCTCTCGCTCGGGCAGGCGGACATTGCGGCCGGCGTCGCGCCGGGCGGCGCGGAGGTACTTCCGCCGCTGGGTGCACTTATGGAGGGTGATGACGGCCAGCAGCGACCAGAGTTCGTCCCAGCCGGCAAGGTCGAATTCGCCGCGCGCGTGGCGGTGGAAGAAGCTGCGGTAGGCGGAGAGCACCACATTCTCCGCGTCGGCCCGATCGCGCATCCGGGCTTCGAACTGCCGGCTGGCCAGGGCGATCAGGCGCCGCACAGAGCGGCGGAAGACCAGGATCTCGGCCGCGTCGTCGCCGGCGCGCAGCCGGGCCATCAGCTCAGCGAAACAGCCATCCCGTCCCGACATCAGGACGCCTCTTCACCATCCGGGCACCCGCCAACCGACAACCGCCCCGGCACCGAACCGGGGTGCCATCCAGCTCTCGTCCAAGCCAGAGCCCCCGGCGAGATCCCATTCTTGATCAATGGCGGGATGAATTCAAGCAAGTCCTCGACCGGATCCGGTTGATTCCTGGGCCCCGTGCCCCCCGCCTTCTCCTGGCCGGTCTCAGGCCGGGTTGGGCCTGTACACGATCGGGCCGGGCAACTCCGCCGCGCCTCGCGGAGGCCGTTGGCCGGAGGCGACCGAGTCCCGAAGGGGAAAACGGCGACGAGATCTTCATGATCCCGGGCAGCATCCAGGCTTGATATCACGGGAGGGGAACGATGGGGGCACGCGCGAGCGGTCGTGGGCGGCGCCGACATGAGGATGAGTGTCGCAGCCCAGGGCGGCGGGCGAGACCGGCGGCGGAATGCCTGGAGCGGCGGACTCTGCTGCACGCCGGCCACCTGGATTCGAGTTTCGGCAACGGTGGAGCGATCACCTTTTGGAGGGACAGCGGAGCCCTCATCGGCGGGGTCGCCGTGCAGCCCGACGGCAACATCGTCGAGGCAGGTTCGGACGGCGTTGGCCACGGGACGATCAACCGATTCCTGCCGAATGGCCTCCCGGACCCGGATTTCCAGTACGGCGGAGTCAACTTACCCTACCTGGGTGGATTCACGTGCGTGGCCATCGAACCCGGAGATCACAAGATTCTGGCGGTGGGGGTCGGGCCTCCACCGGGAGAGACCATCGAGGTGGTCCGCCTCAACACGAACGGCTTGCTCAATGGGTCCTTCGGGCAGGGCGGCAGGAGCGTCGTCTCCTTCGCCTCTGTCGACCCGCTCTCCGGGCCGTTCGGAGTCGGTCCCTCCTGCGTCGTCGTTCAACCCGACGGCAAGATCCTCATCGCCGGGTCGGTCTAGGCCGTGGCTATCGGCCTGAGCGACGTCTTCCTCCTGGCGCGGTTCAACTCCAATGGCTCGCCGGATCTCACGTTCGGCAGAGGAGGAGCCCAATTTGTCGGCTTTCCCGGGGCCAGAGACGAGATCCTCAATAGCGTCGCCATCACTCCTGACGGGAATATTCTCGCGGCGGGGACCGTCACGGACTCATCGGGCCAGGAGATCGGCGTGGCCGAGCTGGACTCGCACGGCGCGTTCGTCACGACATTCGGCTCATTTCACGGCGCAGTGACGACCAGCTTCCCCGGCGTCCAGGCCAACGGCCAGGCCCTGGCCGTCCAGCCCGACGGTCATATCCTCGTGGCGGCGAGGGCCGGTAACGACTTCGGCCTGGTCCGCTATAACAGCGATGGCAGTCTGGACACCAGCTTCGGTAACGGCGGGAGGGTGACGACCAGCTTCCCGAACGGCACAGCCACGGCCACCGGCATCGCCCTCGCTGCCGACGGCGAGATCTATACGGCCGGGGTCCTGACGGAGTCTTCCGTCAAACTGTTCGCGCTGGCGGCGTACCAGCCCGACGGCACGCTCGAGGCCAACTTCGGCCAGGGTGGCCTGGTCACAACCGCTGTTCCCAACGGCTTGGCCCAGGCCAGCGGCGCCGCCCTCGCGCTTCAGCCCGACGGCAAGATCGTCGTGGGCGGAGCTTTCCACGACGGCACCGATGGCGACTACGCCGGGGACATCCTCGTTCGTTATCTGAGCCAGGAGAACGACGGCGGAGGGACCACCCCGACGCCCACACCCCCACCGAACCCGACGCCCACGCCAACTCCAACGCCCACCCCGACACCCACATCGACCCCGACACCGACACCCACACCGACCCGGACACCCACACCGACCTTGACGCCCACGCCCACCCCGAATCCCGTCGAGTTGACCGGCGCGAGCCTGGTCAAAGCGAAGAAGGGCACGACCCAGATCGTGCTCAACTTCAACAACTCGCTCGGGGGAGGTTCGGGCCTACCGCTGAGCGCGTTCCAGATCACGACGATCCCCAAGGGGAAGAAGAAGCACGTCAAGATCATCCCCCTGGCGAGCGTGGCCTACGATCCGACGGCCCACACGATCACGCTCACGCCGCGGGGCAAGCTGAACTTCCAGACCCCGCTCGAGCTGACGATCAGCGGCCTGGCGAGCGGCCCATCCACGGTGCTCCTGGGCAAGCACGGCGCGAGCCTCGCCGTGGTGGGGGCGGGCCAGGTCGGGGTAAGCACCGTTCCGGTGGTGATGGCGGCGCGGCCCGCGGCGCCCTCGGCCGCCGCCGTCGACGCGCTGCTCATGGGTCCCGTGGAAGACCTGGGCGGGCCGCCATCGCGACGGCACCATGGCCTCTCCTGAGGCGATTTCCCCGCCACCGCGTCTCTCCGATCGAGTCCGGCCGGACTCTCGACTTCCCGCGGCCGGCCGGACTCGACGTTCCTCGGATGAAGCCCCGACACGAAGTGGCCCGATGGTGGCCTCCTGCCTGGGGTCATCAGCGACCGGCGGTTCGGCGAGCCGCCGGACCGGGGCTCTCGGGATCGTCCCGGAACGGATTGGAGGGGAATGCCAGGTCCATCAGGAGCATCTGGAAGTCGGCGCGATCGCGGAGCGGGTCGAGGCGGGCGTCGGCTCTCAAGCCTTCGAAGCTCAGCCTGGCTGCGGCCGCCCGGCGCAGCGCCGCCATCGCCAGGTCGGCGAGCACCCGCCGTTGGGCTTGCTCGGCAGCCGTGAGGTTGGGCCGGCCCCAGCCGATCAGGCCGGACGACTGAGCACAGACCTGGGCATCCGTGTAAGATTCGTCCCCAGGCGAGCCCGGCAGATCCACCAGGACCTCATGAGCCTTGAGCCAGGACTGAACCGCTTCGTCCGGCCGGCTGCGCGTGCGCTGGAGCTCGGCCAGCTTCCCGAGGTGATTCACCAGGGCGAGCCCAAACTCCCGTTTGAAGCGCGTCTTCGGATCGGCCTTGTCGTAGGCCAGTCGCTGGTGGTGGATTGCCTGCTGGTAGGCGTGCTCCACATCCTGAGACCTCCCCAGGTCGGACAGCAGGCCGCCCTGGTCCTCCCAGATCGCGCCCAGGAGATTCCAGGATGTCAAGTCATGCGGGACGTCTTGAGTGAGTTTCTCGGAGAGACCGCGCGCCTGCTCCAGGCTGGCCAGGGCTTCCGTGAGACGTCGGAACTCCCATTGACGACCGCTGAGATGGTAATGGGTCAGGGCCAGGTCGGAGCGATACTTGATGACTTCGGGATTCTCGCGGACCAGCCCCTGGAGGAGGTCGCGCGCCCGCTCGAGGTTGGCCAGGCGCTCCGCACGTGGCACCAACCACGGGTACGCGGCGATCTGACCATGAGTGTGGGCCAGGGCCGCTCGATACTCGGCCACGCTGGGCTGCTCGCGGACCAGCTCCTCCCGGATCGCGCGGGCCGCCTGGTAGTTCTCCAGCGCCTGCTGGGACTTCCCCAGATCGATGCCGTAGACGTTACCGAGGTTGAAGAAACAGTCGGCCAGGCCTCTGCGATAGTTCACGACGGCGGGATGGTCGCGGACCAGGCCCTGGAAGATCGCGCGCGCCTGCTCGTAGCTGGCGAGCGCCTCCCCGGGCTGCCGGGAGGCGCTAGACAGCACGCCGAGATTCCTCAGGACCTGCCCGAGTTCGGACTGATAGGTGCCGTTGGCGGGGTGATCGCGGACCAGGTCCTGGAGCAAGACCTGGGCGTGCCGGTAGGTCGCCCGTGCCTGGTCGAGCCGACCTCCTTCACGGTGCAGGATGCCGAGGTGGGTTTCGACTTCCGCCAGCCCGGATGGATAGCGCTCATCCGCCGGATGGGTACGGGCCAGGTCCTGGTAGAGGCCGCGCGCCCGCTCGCTGCTGGCCAGCGACTCCGGGGACCGGCCGGCGCGGTGCTGGAGCGTCGCCAGGGCGGCGAGGGCCTTGGCCAGCGCGAATCGGTAAGTGGGGACAGCGGGGTGGTCCCGGGCCAGTTGATCCAGCACGGCGATGGCCTTGTGATCGAGCTGGAGGGCCTGGGATTCCGAGTCGATCAGGGTCGTGATCTGGACGAGCCCCAGCAGGGCCTCCGCCAGCTTGGCCAAGGTCTCCGGCCGGCTTTCCGGATTGTTCTGAATCCCCGCGATGAGGAGACGATAGAACTCCCGGGGCGCCTGGAGGAGCTCCTTGCGCAGGGGTGCGAGCTCGGGCCGATTCTGGAGGTCCAGGTGTCCGGTGACGACCCGATGGAAGTGCTCGACGGCGCGCAGCGCCAGCTCGACGCGGTCTTCCGCCCGGGCGCGGGAGCTCTCCGCGCGCTGCTCGGCCGTCTGGAGATCGCGGTTCATGTGCGCCAGGCGCCGGTTCGCCTGGCGCTGGTACACGGCGAAGGAGCCCAGGGCGACCGCGGCGAGCACGACCAGAGCCACCCCGGTGGTCACCATCGTGCGATGTTGTGCCACCCGGCGGCGGACCTTGGTCGCCCAGGGCTCGCGCCAGGCCGAGACCGGCTCATCGGCCAGCCATCGTTCCAGGTCCTCGGCCAGGGCGCGCGGCGAGGCGTAGCGGGCTTGCGGCTCCAGGGCCATGGCCTTGCGGGAGATCGCCTCGAGCGGCCGGGGGATCGTGGGATCGATCACTCGAGGCAAGGGGAAGGCGCCGCGGCGGACCTGCTCCAGAGTCAGGTTGGGATCCGGGTCGCGAAACGGCGGCCGGCCGGTCAGGAGACAGTAGAACGTCGCGCCCAGATTGTACACATCGCTGGCTGGTCCGACCCGGCCGGGCTGCCCGGCCGCCTGCTCGGGACTCATGAACTGGGGCGTGCCGACGGCCATGCCGGGGATGGTCCCCGCGAACTGGGGGTCCGGCGAGGAGAGCAAGAGGCCCAGCTCCGAATCGGGCTGCCCGCCGGGCTGCATCAGCTCCTTGGCCAGTCCCCAATCGAGCACCAGGGTCTCGCCGAACGGGCCGACCATGATGTTGCGCGGTTTCAGGTCGCGGTGGATCACGCCCTTGCTGTGGGCGTAGTCGATCACGTTGCAGACATCCAGGAACCGTCCGAGCAGCTTGCGAAACTCCACCCCGCGCCAGGCCGGCTTGCCCTCGGCTCTGGCACCCTCGTGAAACCGTCGAATGACCTCCGCCAGGGTGTCCCCCTTGACATAGCGCATGGCGTAGAAGGGCCGCCCTGCGGGGTCCCGGCCGAGCCCGTAGACGGGCACGATGCCGGGATGCTCGAGCCGCCCGGTGACCATCGCCTCGCGGACGAAGCGCGAGCGACTCTCGGGTTCATCGGCCGACTCCGGCCGGATCTGCTTCAAGGCCACGTCGCGGGCTAGCTCCCCGTCGTGGGCCACGAAGATCTCTCCCAGCCCTCCTCGGGCGTGGGGCCGGAGGATCCAGTAGCGTCCGGAAGAGCTGGTCATCCCCAGGGGGCTCACGCAGGTGGAGGAGGACGCGCGATCCAGGCACCCGGATGGCCGCAGCAGGCGAGCGTCGCCGCCGGCCGGGTCGGAGCCATCGCGGTCCAGGATCAGGGCGTTGATCGCATCGAAGATCACCTCATCCTGCCCCGGGAACCGCGCGCGATACTCCTGGATCGTCGGCGCCTCGCCCAGTCCCAGGCGGATCTCCCACTCCAGGGCCAGGAGCAGGCCGAGCAGTGGGGATCGCTCCGGCGCCGCGACGCCGGCGAGGACCTCTTCGATCCGCGGCCTCCGGCCGGTTCTCCAGGCCGCTTCAAACGGATCGCCCACCTCGGCGATGCGAGGGAGCTGGAGTGTCGAGAGGGATTCCAGGCTCACGCTCATCGGGTCGCTCTCCCGGGTGGGCTGTACTCTCCCACTGGCGGCCGATCATGGCAAGTTTGATCCGGACCAGGCTCTGGGAGCGCCCGATCCGCCGGGCGATCTCCTTGAGGGAATTTAACCGCCCCAAACCCGCTTTGCCACGAAAAACCCGGGAGCGCCGTGATCGAGCGGGTGATCGCCCGGGCGCTGGGGTTGGGGATCATCACCGCGTTCGACTTGGTGCTGGCCACGCCTCGCCGCAAGCTCGGGCCCCTCACCATCTCGGGAATCGCGTGCCATTCGCGCCACAGCCCGGCCTGGCCCGGATCGGTGCGGCGGCGGGTTGGGCCTCCCCGGCCCCCGGGGGCCCGGGACCTCAGGCCCTCGCCGGGCTCGGGGTTGCAATCTGCGCCGGGTGCCGGTAGGAATCCTTCCGAATCCGGCGCGACGATCGCAGTCGCTCCACACCGGTCGCCGTTGCGGCGCCGCACCGAGGCTGATCGATCCTCCGATCCCGACCGCTCGTCCCCAAGCCTGTCAGCGAGGTGACGCCGATGTCCAAGCCCTACCACATGACCACCAAGGACATCCTCAAACGCGATCCTCCTTCCTGGATGGCCTACCTGCGGCTCAACCCGGGTGGCTCGCTCCAGGTCATCGACACCGACGTCTCGACCGTCCCCGCCGAGACCGATCAGGTTTACCGCGTGGTGGGGCGACGCGCGCACCTCATCCACATCGAGATGCAGAGCCATCGTGACTCCAGGCTGGCCCGCCGGCTCTGGCGGTACAATGCCCTGCTCGACCTCAAGTACGACCTGCGCGTGCGGAGCGTCGCGATCCTGTTGCGACCCGAGGCGGATTCCCGCAAGCTGACCGGCGTGCTCGACCTCCGGCTCCCCGACAACGACAAGGTGGTCACCTTCTACTACCGGGTCATTCGCGCCTGCGAGCAACCCCTCGAGCCACTCCTGGCCGGCCCCCTGGCCACGCTGCCGATGGCCACGCTGGCCAATGTGTCGGTCCAGGACGTGCCTCGGATTTTGGAACAGATCGATTCCCGGCTGGCCGCGGAGGCGCCTTCGGCGGATGCTGCTACAATGATGGCGTCGACCTTGACCCTGGCCGGTCTGCGCCTGGATCCCGACATCATCGGGACCCTCGGAAGGAGACTCCGAACCATGAACATCCTCAAGGATTCCTCGTTTTATCAGGTCATCCTCAAGGAGGGAAGGGAGGAGGGACGGAAAGAGGGAATGGAGACAGGAGAACGCAAGGGCGAGATCAAGGGGGCCCGAAGACTGCTCATCCACCTTGGCCGGGCGCGTCTTGGGCGTCTGCCCAAAGCGACCCGCGCCGCGATCGAAGCGATCGACGACCTGGAGCGACTCGAGCGATTGAGCGAGCGGCTGCTCACCGCGTCGAGCTGGTCCGATCTGCTCTCCGAGCCGAACTGAACCGGCGCCTCGACCCGCCACTGGTGGCGCCGCCGAGGCACCCGGCACCCAGGTCCAGCCAGCCGCTCACCTCTTGACATCGCGGCGCGATTGTTTAGAACTAAACGACATGACGAGACCCCGGTCGAGCGGCGGGCGGGAGCGGTGGCGGCTGCCGATCCTCCTGCATCCGGACGAGCTGGAGGTGCGGACCTGGGCCCAGTTGGTGCGCACCACAGTTCGCCTGGAGCGGCGGTTGGAGCAGGCGCTGGAGGTCCATGGCCTGTCGATCGCCCAGTTCGATATCCTGGCCACCCTCGGGCTCGAGCAGGGGATCACCCAGCAGGAATTGGCCGAGCGGCTTCTCGTCACCAAGGGGAACATCTGCGGGATGATCGACCGCATGGAAGGCAACGGCTGGGTGGAACGCCGGCCCGACTGCGCCGATCGCCGCATCAATCGCCTGTTCTTGACCCGCCGCGGCAAGCACCGGCTCGCTCAGGCCATGCCCAGCCAGCAGGCGATGGCCCAGCAGATCCTCGGTGCCCTGACGCCCTCGGAGCTCCAGACCCTCCACCAACTCCTCGGCCGCCTCGATGCGCAGGCGGCCGATTGAGGACCGACCCCGAGCTACCTGTTCGACTTCGGATGCGGGCTTTTCTTGGACCTGTGGTTTCTCTCTTCCTGAGAAGGAGTCGACTGATGCGCAGGAACCTTCTGGCCATGGCGATGGCGGCGACCGCCGTGTTGGGCCTGGGCATGGCCGCCACCGGTGACGATTATACCATCGACCCCGTGCATTCGAGCGTGACCTTCCAGGTCTCCCACCTCGACCTGGCCTGGCTCAACGGCCGGTTCAACGAGTTCTCCGGGACGTTCAGCCTCGACCCCAGCGACCCGTCCAAGTCGTCGTTCAAGATGACCATCAATCCGGAGAGCGTCGACACCAACAACACCAAGCGCGACGGCCACCTGCGCAGCCCCGATTTCTTCAACACCAAGCAGTTCCCGACCGTGAGCTTCTCCAGCACCGCGGTCAAGCCGATCGAGGGGGGCTACCAGGTGACCGGCGACCTCGACCTCCACGGCGTGACCAAGCCGATCACCTTCACCCTCAAGGGGGGGAAGATCGCCCAGTTCATGGGCGGCCAGCGGACCGGCTTCACCACGCAGTTCGTGCTCAAGCGCTCGGAGTTCGGCGTCGGCAACCCCAAGTTCGCCAAGATGCTCGGCGACGACATCTGGGTCGCCGTCGGCTTCGAGGGGGCGAAGGCCAAGAAGAAGTAGGGCTGGACCGGACCCTACGCGACCGCGAGAGAGCGGGATCGGATCGGCCTGTCGCTGGCTGAGGTGAGGGTCGCGGTACGGTTTCGCGAAGAGGGTCAGCTTCGTCGCCTGGTCGCGATCGCCAGCAGCCGATTCGAGCCGAGGCGGAGCGGTTCCCGCGCCAGGGAACTGTACCCTTGCAGGTCGGTGAATCCCGCGTCGTCCAGGAGCCGGAAGACCTCGCGGCAGGTATGGAGCCGGGCCGACATGGAGCGCCTGTCCATCGCGCCGTCGCGGATGTAGGTGTATTCGACATGGAGCCGGCCCACGGCGGGATCGTACCGCCGATCCGCCAGCATGATGATGTCACCATAGGGATACCACGCGCGTTCCTGCAAGCTGGGGAGAAGCACCTCCATGAGGTAGCTCGTCTCGAGGACGAGGCGGGCCCCCGGCTTGAGCGTCCGGGCCACCGCCTTGAGGAAGTCGGCATTGCCGCCGTCATCGAGATAGCCGAAGCTGTTGCCGAAGCAGTACGCCCCGTCGAACGCCTCCGCCCAGGGGAGGTCGCGCATGTCCCGATGTTCCCAGGCGATCGTCCCCGGCTGACCCTCCGGCGCCGCTCGGGCCGCGGCGAGGAATTCCGGCGAGATGTCGACTCCGGTCATGTCGTAGCCGCGTCGGGCCAGCTCGTGGCAGTGCCGGCCGCCGCCGCAGGGGACGTCGAGGAGCCTGGCCGGCGGCGCGACCTGGAGCGACTCCGCGATGAAGTCGGCCTCCTGCCGGGTTTGTTCCCCCGTGGTTGCCTTCAGCCAGGACTCCACGGTCGGGCCGGAGAAGAAGGACTTCCACCACTCCAGCGGCGCACACGTCGCCATGGTTCTGCTCCCTGGGAGGAACGCGTCTTCCGGGTCGAGGCTGAGGCCACGCGGACTGGACACGGAAGCCCTTGTCAAGGTTCGCGACCGCGATCTTCGTCAGCAACCTCGAGTCGCTTCAGGATCTCCGGCATCCACTCCCGGTGCTCAGGCTTCATGACGCAGGCGCGGAGGCAGACGATCTCGTCGGCATCCCACCGGGCCACGGGCGCCGCGGCTTCGAGCATGATGCGCGGGAAGGTGGCCAGAGCCAGGTGGAGATCGCGCTCCGCGGCTGCGGCGAAGAGCCGCCGGGCCCGCGCCGAGGACTCGCTGGCCGTCTCGGCGCGCACGGCCCACACGACGATATCCAGCTCGGAGGGAAACAACGGGGCGAAGCGCCCGTCCTGGTTCAGGGCCTGATGCAGCATTCCCGCTGCCTCGCGGCACGCCTCGAGACCGCGGGCGAAGGCGCCGCCCGGCTCGAGAGGCAGCAGTCGCATGGTTGTCCAGAGAGCCACGGCGGAAGCCCCCGGGCGCGAGCATTCCAGCGAGATCTCGCCCAGGTGCAGCTCGGCCGAGCTGAAGTAGGTATAGGGCGAGTCATGGCGGTAGAACCGGCCGACGGCCGGGTCGCGGAACAGCACGCAGCCGCAACTATACGGCTGAAGCCCGTGCTTGTGCGGGTCGATGACGATCGAGTCGGCCTCGCCAACGCGATCGAAGGCGGCGCGGGCCTCGGGCCCGAGGTTCCCCGCCAGGGTGTAATAGCCGCCGTAGGCGGCATCGACGTGGACCCGGAAGTCGTAATGATCGCGCAGGGCGAGCACCTCCGGGAGTGGATCCACCGCCCCGGCGGCGGTCGTCCCGAGCGTCGCCACGACCGTCCCGATCTGGCCCGCCGCGAGCGTCTCCTCGAGCGCCTGGAGATCCATCCGCCCGCGCGGGTCGACGCCGACCTTCCGGAAGGGGATGCCGAGCACGGCGGCGAGCCGCGCGTGCGTGTAATGGGCCTGGGCCGAGGCCGCCACCGCCTGCGCGGGCCGAAGCTCCCGGGCGACCCACAGCGCCTCAAAGTTGGCCATCGTGCCCCCGCCACAAAGGTGGCCCAGGTGGGTTTCCCAGCCGAACATCCGGGCGAGCTGGGCCACGGCCTCTTTCTCCATCATCGAGCTGGCGCGGCCGCCGTCGAGGGCATGATTGTTCGGGTTGAGGACCATCGCCAGGGCATAGGCGAGCCGCGCCACCGGATGCGGCGGCTTGAGCATCTGCCCGATGTACAGGGGATGATGATGGGGGTAGTTGTCCCTCATCCGCTCCGCCGCCTCCAGCAGCACCGTGCGCATCCCGTCGAGGTCGAGCCGCGGGGCGAAGTCCGGGAGGTGGCCGAAACCCTGCTCGAGCGATCGCAGGCACTCGCCGAGGAGGCTCAGGCTTTCGTGGTCGAACGTCATCAGAAGGCCCCAGGTTGTCTCGATCCGGGCAAGAGAGTGCCGTTCCGCGACTTCAACACCCCGGGGCAGTCGGGTCAAGGGGAGACACCGTGCATCGAGCATCGAACGCCCCCGGCCTTCGGGGCGTCCAGGCTCGGGCATCTCCCGGATTCTCTCACGGTGAACCGCGCCCTGGCCGATGGAAAGATCCTGGGACATCCCGTCCAGGAGGGACGACGTGATGAGAGTGCGCGCGGGGCTTCGGGCTGCTGCCACGGCGATCCTGGTGCTGGGCGGGTCGGTGTACGGCGGGGATCACGACCGCCGCGAGCTGCCGCCCAACGCAGTGCAGCCGCCGGGCGCGAGCTTCGAGCGGACCGTGTCCCCGCCGCAGTGGATGCTCCTCCTGCGCGAGACGGTCCACCAGACCTGCGCCGAGATCGCCCGCGAGCCGGTGCGTTCGGGCGTGATCGGGTTCGCCCGGCTGGGCGAGCGAGCGGGGGTCCGTCTCGCCGGAGGCATCCCCGGGAGCCCGGTCCCCCCCGGCCACCAATGTCCCGAGGCGGGGGGACCGCTCACACCGGCTCGGCTCACCTTCCTGTACGAGAGCGCGCCGGCTTACCGCGCCTTGCTGGACCTGATCGCCTCGGCCCGGTGCCGGATCGACTTCATGATCTTCGGCTGGGGTGACGACCCGGCGGGCCGGCCCGTTGCCGCCGCTCTGATCGAGCGGGCCCGGGCCGGCGTGCTGGTCCGCGTCCTGATCGACCGCGGCGGGTTCGTGATCGGTGAAACCAACGCCCATGTCGTGGAAGGCTGTCCCAGCTTCCTGGACGCACTCCGGTCCGAGCCCAAGCTTCACCTCATCGAGGCGCCTGACCCCGCCTTCCGATTCGACCATCGCAAGGTCGTCGTCATCGATGATCGAATCGTCTGGACGGGCTCGATGATCCTGACCCGGCCCTCGCTCGAGCGCTGGCATAACTGCAACTTCCTGGCCGAGGGCCCGATCGTCCCCCAGTACGCCGCCCTCTTCGCCGAGCGCTGGGAGCGCCTCGGCGGCGGCCGCGCCGGGTCCTGCCCCGACGCGGCCACGATCGAGGCCGTGGTCCCCAACGCGATGGTCCGCATGGTACGGACCGAGGTCGACCCGCCCCTCCGCACGTTGAAGGAAGCCGTGTACGGCGCCGTGGACGCGGCGCAACACCACATCTACCTGGAGAACCCCTACTTCGACGACCAGATCCTCATCAAGAAGCTGGTCGCCGCGCGGTCCCGCGGGGTCGACGTGCGCGCCGTCCTGACGATGCGCGGAGACGTCCGCACCATGAACAAGTTTGCGGCGATGACAGCCAATCATCTCTTCCGCGCCGGGGCGCGGGTCTACCTCTACCCGGCAATGACCCACGTCAAGGCGATGTCTGTCGACAGCACGTGGGTGTATATCGGGACGGGTAATTTTGATGATCTGAGCCTGCGTGGCAACCGCGAGGTCTCGCTGACCGTGCGCGGCCCGGGGATCGTCCGCCAGTTCGAAGAGGACCTGTTCCTGCGCGACATGGCCGCCTCACAGGAGCTGCGCGCGCTCCTGCCCCTGCCGCGGGGGTGGTTGCTGCTGAGAGGGCGATGGGAACTCTATTAGCGACCCTGGGACGAGCCACGCCCATTGGAACGCCGTTTGCACCAACCTCGTGTGTCAGACACGCCGGCGCGGCGAGCGAGCCGACCCGGTGCGCGCCGGCGCCGGGTTGCGCGGCGATTGCGCCCGGTCGGGACCCCTGATGAAGACCTGGGGAGGGGCTGACTACCATGGCGCTGCGGATCGAAGATTACGCGATGATCGGCGACTGTCGCACGGCCGCCCTGGTCGGCCGCGACGGCTCGATCGACTGGCTGTGCACACCCCGGTTCGACTCGGGGGCCTGCTTCGCGGCGCTGTTGGGCACGCCGGAAAACGGCCGCTGGAAGCTCGCGCCCCCCGATCGCGTCGAGATCAAAGAGGTGCGGCGGCGGTACCGGCCCGGCTCGATGGTGCTGGAGACCGAGTTCACCACCGGATCGGGTGCGGTGCGGGTCACCGACGCGATGGCCATCGACAGCCCGACGCCCACCGTGGCGCGGGTGGTCGAGGGCCTGCGGGGCGAGGTGCCGATGCGGTCGGACCTCATCATCCGGTTCGACTACGGCTGGATCGTCCCCTGGGTGACGCGGCAGGATTCGGGTGTCGCGGCCATCGCCGGGCCGGACAAGCTGCGGCTGCGCTCGTGGGTCGAGCACCGGGGCGAGCGCTTCACCACGATCGCCGAGTTCACGGTCAAGGAGGGCCAGAAGGTCCCGTTCACCCTGGCCTGGCATCCGTCGACCGAGCCGGCCCCGCCCGGTCTCGACGCCGAGGGCGTGATGCGCGACACCGACGCCTGGTGGCGGGCCTGGTCCAGCCGTGGCGACGGCTACGCCTGCGGCGACGAGGCGGTGGTCCGCTCGCTCTTGACCCTCAAGGCGTTGACCTTCGGGCCAACCGGCGGGATCGTCGCCGCGCCGACCACGTCGCTGCCGGAGCGGATCGGCGGGGTGCGCAACTGGGACTACCGCTTCTGCTGGCTCCGCGACGCGACCTTCACCCTGCTGGTCCTGATCAATGCCGGCTACCTGGATGAGGCGCGCGACTGGCGGCAGTGGCTGCTCCGCGCCGCGGCGGGCCGGCCGGAGCACCTCCAGATCATGTACGGCGTGGCCGGCGAGCGGCGGCTGACCGAGTTCACACTCGACTGGCTGGCCGGTTACGAAGGGTCGAAGCCGGTCCGGGTCGGCAACGCCGCCTCGGGGCAGTTCCAGCTCGACGTCTATGGCGAGGTCGCCGACGCGCTCTACCAGGCCCACTGCCACGGCCTGGCCCCTCTGGACGATGCGTGGCGGGTGGGCCGGGTCTTGCTCCGGTTCCTGGAAAAGGCCTGGAAACAGCCCGATGAAGGGATCTGGGAAGTGCGCGGCGACCGCCGGCACTTCACCCAATCCAAGGTGATGGCCTGGGTCGCCTTCGACCGGGGCGTCCGGGCCATCGAGCAGTACGACCTCCCGGCTGACCACCTCGACCGCTGGCGTGCCGCCCGCGACGCGGTCCACAAGGAAGTCTGCGCCCAGGGCTTCGACCCGGCCCTCAACACGTTCGTCCAGTCGTACGGCTCCCCCTACCTCGACGCCAGCCTGCTGATGATCCCGCTGGTCGGCTTCCTGCCGGCCGACGACCCGCGGATGAAAGGGACGGTCGAGGCGATTCAGCAGCGGCTGAGGCACCGCGGGTTCGTCCGCCGGTATGACTCGGAGTCCGACGTCGATGGCCTGCCGACCGGCGAGGGCGCGTTCCTCCCCTGCACCTTCTGGCTGGCCGACAACCTGGCGCTGCAGGGGCGCCGCGACGAGGCCCGGGAGATCTACGACCGCCTGCTGGCGATCCGCAACGACGTCGGCCTGCTCGCCGAGGAGTACGACCCCGAGGCCGGCCGTCAGCTGGGCAACTTCCCCCAGGCGTTCTCCCACGTCTGCCTGGTCAACACCGCCCGGAACCTCGCCGTCGGCGGCGGCCTGGACGGACCGGCCCCGGCCGAGCAACGGCATAAGGAGTAGTCGGCGGGGTCCAATTTCCGATCTCGGAGCTGAGCTCCCTTTCTGCACTTCTGGGCTCCTCATCCCGTGGCTCGGGTCCACGGAGTTCTGACGCACGACGGCGCAGGGCCGGCCTTCTCGCGAATGACCTTCGGCGATAGGCTGCCTGGGGGACGTGACGCCACCTCGGTGAGTTGGCAGCTCGACACACTGGGAGTTCGATCGGATGCGTCCGGTTTGGTTGATCGAGGCCGGCGTCTATGGAGCCGAAACCGAGCCCCTGCTCGCCGAGATCCGGCGGCAGGGGATGGTCGCGGACGTCGTGCCGTACCAGGCGCTGAAGAAAGGCGCCGAGGTGATCATCGACGGCCGTCCGCTCGACTCCACCGGGTGCGTCATTGGCTACGGGACGTATCCGTTCGCGCGGCAGATCCAGTTGCATCACCGGTGGGTCCCCGGTGCCTGGTGCCAGCCGGAGAACCTGGATTGCGCCGCGTATTACGCATATTTCGGCAAGTTCCTCCTTAACCAGAATTACGTCATCATGCCGGGCGTCGAGGCGATCCGCCAGCGCGACTGGTTGTTCTCGATGTTCGGGCGGGATGACATGGTCTTCGCCCGTCCCACGGGGTGCCACAAGTTGTTCGTGGGCCGCCGCATCACGAGCGAGTCGTTCGCCGGTGCGCTCGCTCCGACCCGGTATGATCCGACAACCCGAGTCGTGGTCGCGGCTCCCAAACCGATGGGCCGCGAGTGGCGGATCGTGGCTGTGGGGGACCGCGTCATCGCAGCCAGCCAGTACGCCGAGGGCGGCGCGCGAGCCATCCTCCCCGGCTCGCCCGAGGAGGTTCGGGAATTTGCCTCCGCCATGCTCGCCGAAGTCCGCTGGCGCCCCGACCCGATCTTCATGCTGGATGTCTGCGAGTCGGGCGGGCGGTTGTGGCTGGTCGAGCTGAATAGCTTCAGCAGCTCGTGGCTCTACCAGTGCGATCTGACGGCAGTCGTTGTAGAAGCGAGCGAGCTGGCCAGCCGCGCGTGGCGAACTCTTTGATCCACCGCAAATCTCTCAGATGAAATCCACCGATCCATCCGCCCGGAAGCCGAACCCGCGGCGCCACGACTTGGGCGGATAGTGGCGGAAGGCTTCCTCGTTCAGCTCGATGCCCCAGCCGAGCTTGTCGGGGATCGGGAGTTCACCGCGACCTCAAACCGCCACGTTGGGCGCGGGCATCCCGACCCGGTCACCGCCGAAGCGAAGGTCGCCCACGATCAGCTGGAGCGAGCCGCCTCGTCGGAGGCATGCCGGAAGGAGTCCCAGTCGAGGTCTGCGACCCAGCACTTTTCCTTCTCATTGTAGCTCACAATCCCCTCGATGAGAATCTCATCGAACTCCCCCTGGTCGTTGGCGTCATCGCACCAGAAGCTGAGCTTCAGCCCATCGTGCAAGGTGATCCCGTATCGTTCGAGGTCTCGGAGGGTCCCCAGGAGCGTCAGCTTGATGCGTCCCTCGTCGTCCTGCTTCTGCAAGTCGTGATAGATCCTCGGCTTGTCCATCGGAGGTCCCCCTCGATGCGTTATTTTTTCTTCCGGGCATTGGGATTGGCCTGCTGCTGGAAGAGGCTTGCCAGGTCTCCGGGGGGCAGGCTGGAGACCTCGGCGTGATTGGGGTTCCGAAACGTGGGAGCGGGGCGGACCCTTCCACCAGCCGCGCGAATCTCTCCGGCCGTCGTGACCCCGACCTGGTTGTGCGGGATGCCCGATATCCGGTCGATGGGTTTGGCGCCGTGGCCGCAGCCACGGTGGGTCCGGTGTTGACGGACACCCCGGAAATGTGACCGTGGGCGTCGATACTCACGCCGGTTCCGTTGCGGATCTGATCCTCGGTCACGATGCCGCCCCGGACGACGACCGCATCGTCCGGGATCCGCTTACGGTCCTCCGCGTGCGGATCGCCGCCGCCACTGCACCCGTTCCCCTGCCCTGGAGCCTGGGTCAGGCCGTCGGGGATCGATCCCATCGACCTGGCTGCGGGCGTAAGCATCGAGTCTCCATCCTCTCGATGCGTGGAGCGGGTCGGGCGCGAGGAAACGCCGACGTCGGGGGGTCGTACTCGCGGAACCGGTTGTAACCGAGCCCCCTCTCGTCATCCTATCCATTGTCCCGGGAGGCGGAGCGAACAGTCAAGGCTAGCCTGGATTCCCATGCGAAAAAAAACGCCTAACAAAATAGCCGATAAGCAGGATGATGTCAGCATGCGTGCGATGTTAGTTTTTCACTTTACACCATGCTCGCTCGAGCGGCCAGCGTGAGCCTA
>JAJPJC010000199.1 GCA_021324445.1 Isosphaeraceae bacterium | reverse complement strand
GGTCCCCTCCTTGAGCTCAGGAGGGAACCACGTAGTGAACAGGCGGGCGAGAGCAGGAGGGAATTCTAGTGGTCGTTCGAAGGGAATTCTAATTGTCGCTGATCACCCCCCCTTGCTCAGGGGGGGTAGGGGGGGTGAATTCGCAGCGCCCGAGGGCATGCGCCACGCAAGTGTTCTGCGCTCGAGTGGCCTGGCTGCGGCAGATCCTGGCGCGGAGCCTGGCCAACCAGATCAAGCACCACCGCCGCCGGGCGCGCGACCATCTCCGCCAGGAGTCGCTGGACCACTTGCTCGAGCAGTCGGACCTGTCGCTCCAATCGGCCCTGGCCACGCGAGTGCCGTCGCCCAGCGAGGCGGCCAGCCGGCGCGAGCAGGCCGTACTGCTGGCCGACGCCGTGGATCGTTCTCGGCCACGGGGACGGACCTGGGTACCTTTGCCTCGGGTTTGAATATCCCGGATGGCCTGGCCTTCGACAAAGCGGTCAACCTTTATGTCGTCGAAAATGGCAGTAATCAGGTCGAGAAGTTCTCGCCCACCGGGACGGATCTGGGTAGGTTTGCCTCGACGGGATTGAGCGGTCCCAGTGGCCTGGCTTTCGATAGTGCGGGCAACCTTTATGTTGCCAACTACAGCATCGGCACGGTCGAGAAGTTCTCGCCCACAGGCACCGACCTCGGGGCCTTCGCGTCGGGACTGAATGGCCCCCAGGCCGTGGCTTTCGACAAGGCCGGTAACCTGTACGTGACCGGCGGTCAGTTCAACACGAGCGGTGGTCTGGTCGAGAGGTTCTCTCCGACTGGGGTGGACCTGGGCTCGTTCGCCTCGACCGGCCTCAACGGGCCAACCGGCTTGGCTTTCGATCCGGCTGAAGATCTGTACGTAACCAATTACCTGAGCAATACGGTCGAGACGTTCTCGCCGACCGGTGCGGACCTCGGAACCTTCGCCTCGACCGGCATGAACGGACCTGCCGGCATCGCAATCCAAGTCTCGAGCGCCGCTGTTCCCGAACCATCATCGCTGGTCATGGGGCTGATCGGCCTGACGCTGGCCTGCGGCACCGTCGTGCGTCGAAGCCATTGTTCGTAGGGCGGACTGCGCCGCGCGGAGGGAGTTCTCGATTGGGTCGCTCGTCCGCTTTAGGACCTCCTGCCTCCACGCCTGGCGGGCGGGTGGCCGGGGCAAACCCTTGTCGAAGTGTGCCGGCCTCGCGGGACGCGGCACCGGGCACTGATCAGGGCGGGATCCAGGGAATCGAAATCGCCGCGTCCTGTTCGTCACCATGTCGTGATCAGGGGACTGGTGGGAGAGACGAAAGGGTCCGCCGATCATGAGCGATTCCCGCGATACCGCCAACGCGGCTTTGATTATGAAAGTCGCCACCGATCCGCACCTTGACGAAAAGGATAAAGCAATTATTATTAATCGTCTTGATTGCTTGCATGAAAAGCTCGAATCGGACCGTCGGCTCCATCGAATGGTCGCCGTCCTCCTCGGGTCAGTGGCTCTTCTGACCATCATAGGCGCGTTTTGCTTTACCATGTATTATCGCGAACAAAACATCCCAGACGGCCTGGTCGCTTTGGGCTCGGCCTCAATTGGGGGCTTGACTGGATTGCTCGCACCTTCGCGAACGAACCACTCGAGGTAAGTTGGAGGAGGATCGGCGTCGCTGTCACCCCTCCCGGGGAGGTTTCGATGTTCCTCAAGCGCACCGATCGAGTGCGCCGGCCGTCCTGGAGCATCTCGAACCGAGGACGATGCCCTCAGCCGTGGTTATCCCGTGAACGGCGAGCTGGCCCCGACCTTCTTCTTGACGACCCGCTTCACGGCGGCGCCACTCGGGCGGCGCGGGGCGACTCCGCCCGGCCGCTGGCCTGACGGGCCGGAGGGAGTCCCCGCGACGACGGTGATCTCATGCTCGCCCCCTCGTGGCTCGATCATCGAGAAGAACCGGCCTTTCCAGTAGGACGGATCGGAGGCGATCAGCCTGAGGAGTTGTCGGGCCATCGGGCTAGGCGGTTTCTGGCCCTGTTCCCAGGAACGGACCGTGGACGGCGAGGTGCCGAGGAAGCCGGCGAAGACGGGCTGGCTGACGCCCAACGCCGCGCGCGTCTTCCTCACGTCCTCGGGCCCGATCCGCGGCGGGGGCACGATCACGACCACCTGGCGGACCGTGCACTTCTCCTCAAATCGCGGGCCGTGACATTCGCGTCCGCAAAAAGACGGGCGCTGTCGCCGGCGGCGGAGGAACGGTCGGCCGCGGCCTTCTGGGGAGCCTTCTTGGGAGCCATCAGAACGCGGCCAGGGGACCGTCGGCTTCAAGGCCACGAGGGAATGGCCGCCCCTGGAACGATGGAACGATGAGAAAAGGAAACGCACCTGGAAACCGGAAACCCGCTCCGGTACACTGACTAGGTTGCTGGGACCACGAGCCTTCGCCCGGGTCGGCCGCCTCCGAGACACCCGGAGGCACCCAGGGGTCGCCGGTCCGAAGGGACCGGGTCAGCTCCCCAGATGGGCCCAGGGCCGTCGTGAGACGTCCCGCGGCAGACCCCGGCCGGCCGGCTGGCCCGGACCGGGCCAGTGGGGCGGAACGTCGGCCAGGGGCCCGGCGTGCCTCAAGAAGCCCCTTCGTTCATGAGGGGGAGTCGTCATGCCGGATCGTCTGCTGCCGGCCGCGCCGCCCCTTGCCGCCCGCTCTCATCGGCCGAATACTGACTTGAGGCTGCCCCGTCCGTGTTCATCTCCGCTCTCGTGAATGAGAGGATGCTGCGATGATTCGCTGGATTCGGTCGCGCCGCGGGTTCACCCTGATTGAGCTGCTGGTCGTCATCGCGATCATTGGCGTCTTGGTCGCACTGTTGTTGCCGGCCGTCCAGTCGGCGCGGGAGGCCGCGCGGCGGACGCAGTGTACCAACAACCTGAAGCAGTTGGCGCTGGCGGTGCAGAGCTACATCACACAATCCAATGTGCTGCCGGCGCACACACTCGAGACTGGCTCGCTCGTGGGAGGGAACCATACGTTGCAGTGGTTCGTGTCCTGGACGACATCCATCCTGCCGCAACTCGAACAGGAAGTGCTGTTCAATGCCGTGAACTTCCAGCTCCCGATGCTGGAGATTCCCCCGAACGGGTTCACCGGCACCAACACCACCGTCGCGCTCACGACGATCAATACGTTGCTCTGTCCTTCGGAGAGCCTCCACAAGACCCCGAACTTCGCTCCGGCCCAATACACGCAGAGCGGCTTCGTGGGGCAGCTCGCGGTGACCAACTATGCGGGCAACTATGGGGGGCCGGCCATGATCAAGGCGTGGAGCGGCACGATCATCCCCGTCAAGCCGTCGCCGACCCGGCCGACCATGACCTTCGTCCTCATGACCAATGCGCACGAGAACCCGCCGGTCACCGGCGGTCCGGTCCGGACCCAGTCGATCATCGACGGGACCTCCAACACCGCGCTCTTGAGCGAGCACTTGCTGGCCTTTGACAACTTGGGCTCCGGCCCCAGTTCCTCGACCGTCGTCGGGGGTAACTTCGCCAGGCGCGGCCTCTTCCAGACCGGGGTCACCGTGGTCATGGACCAGCGGTCCACCACTGCCGCACAGGCGTTCGTCGTCGCCTGCAAGGGCCTCTCGGGCGGGACCGCCCCTACGACCGACGGCATCTTCGGGACCCAGTGGCTGCCCAGCATCGATTACGCGACCGCCAACAACGCCTACACCCACGTCATGACGCCCAACTCGCTCTCCTGCACCGGCGCGCCCGACTCCGCCCAGGTCATCAGCAACCCGGCCTGGGGCGGGATCGGCGCGGCCATCACCGCCACGAGCAACCATCCCGGCGGTGTCAATGTCGCCTTCTGCGACGGCTCGGTGAAATTCATCAAGGACTCAATCGACCTCCCAACCTGGTGGGCCCTCGGCACCCGCGACAGCAAGGAGGTCATCAGCGCCGATGCCTACTAGGTCCTGAGCCGTGTTGAGAACCTGCATTCCGGATTCCAGATTTCAAATTCCATATCAGGATTGGTAGAGATTGTTCTGATATTTAATCGAGAATTTGGAATCCGGAATCTGGAAACCAGAATGCGGCAGGACCGCGCCCGTGATCGGACGACCGGAGCCGAGCGGGACATTCCGCTGAGCCCGCCACGCCGCGCGCTAGGGAACCGGAATCACGCCCGGGAGCACGAACGCATAGAGCATCACGATCCCGCCGACCAGGCAGGCGAGGATCACGCTGTGCTTGAGGACGAACTGGAAGATCGCGGCCTCGTTGCCGACCTGCTGGGTGGCAGTGCTGGAGACGACGATTGATTGGGCGTCGATCATCTTGCCCATGACGCCCCCGCTGGAATTCGCCGAGGCCATCAGGATGGGGCTGATCCCCAGACGCTCGGCGGTGACTTTTTGCAGGTTGCCGAAGAGCGCGTTCGAGCCGGCGTCGGTGCCGGTCAGGGCCACGCCCAGCCAGCCGAGCAGGGTGCCGAAGAAGGGGAAGGCGGGCCCGGTCCGCGTCAGGCTCAGGCCGAGGACCGTATCCATACCCGAGTAGCGCGTGACGTACGCCAGTCCGACCATGAAGCTGATCGCCAGCAGCGAGGGCGTCAGGTGGACCAGCGTGTGACCGAAAGTCCGCGCGATCCGCGCCGGGCTCATGCCGAGGACCAGGGCCGCGATCGCCGCGCCCAGGAAGACGGCGGTGCCGGGCAGCGCCAGGAAATTCAGGTCGGCGATCGCATCTTCCGGCGCCGGCTCGGGGACGACCGGCGGGACGCGCACCACCGCGCGGTGCAGCACGGGCATGGGCTGCTTCAAGCGGTTCGAGGTCAGGACGCGGCCCAGCTCGGGTCGGGCCCACAAGAAGATGAATACGGAGGCCAGCAGGAAGGGAGACCATCCCTTGAGGATCGCCCAGAAGGAATGGCGCCGGGTTGTGTCCACGCGATCGCTGCCCCCGGCGTTGGAAGGGGATGACGTTGCGCTGTCATCGCGGTTCTCGAGGGTGGTCTTGGGATGCCACAGCTTGAGGAAGGCGACCATCGCCAGGAGTGAGACCAGGGCGGCGATGATGTCGACCAGGCCCGACTCCTGGTAGTTCGACCAGTAGAACTGCACCGTGGCGAACGACAATCCGCTGACCGCCAGCGCCGGCCAGACCTCGAACGTCTCGCGCCAGCCGGCCATGGTGCGGACCAGCCAGAGGGGAAGGATGGCCGAGAGGGGGGGGAGGATCCGTCCGGTCATGGCACTCAGCGCCGGTTCAGGCAGCCCGGTGACGGTCGCCAGCGTGCGGATCGGGTTGCCGACCCCGCCCCAGGCCACAGGCGCGGTGTTGGCGAGCAGGCACAAGGTCGCCGCTTCGAACGGGTCGA
The DNA here is from genome assembly GCA_021324445.1 of Isosphaeraceae bacterium. GTDB lineage: Bacteria > Planctomycetota > Planctomycetia > Isosphaerales > Isosphaeraceae > JAJPJC01. The sequence continues at coordinate 27,659 of JAJPJC010000199.1, read as the reverse complement.
AGCCCAGGCCGATCAGGAACGAGCCCGCAATCGCCACGGGCGCCCCGCCGCCGCCGGTCCCCTCCAGGAACGCCCCGAAGCAAAACGCGATCAGGATCAGTTGCAGGCGACGGTCGGTTGACAGCGCCGCGATCGATTCCTTCATCACCTGGAACTGCCCGGTCTCCACCGCGATGTTGTACAGGAAGATCGAGGCGACAATCACCCAGGCGATGCGCAGCAAACCGAAGATCACGCCGAGCCCTCCCGCAGCGGCGACCAGCGGCGCGGGCATGCCGAAGACGATCAGGGCCAGGACGACCGCCATCAGGAAGCCGGCCAGTGCCGCGATCCAGACCCGCGCCCTGAGCACGACCAGCACGAAGAAAAGCGTGACCACCGGCAGGGCCGAGACCAGCGTCGAGATGTACCAGGCGTGCAACGGGTCGTAGTCTTGCGACCAGCTCATCATAGGCGGGGCTCCGTTTGCAGAGTGGTCAGTGGTCAGAGTAGCGAGTAGCGAGTGGAGAGCGAAGGCAGGAAAACTCTTCTCTCTCGCTCTTCGCTACTCTGACCACTGACCACTGAGGCGAGCGCAGCGAGCGGCGTCACGGCCGGATCACCGTGCCGTCGCGCCGGCGGGTCGTGCCCCAACGAAAGTCGAAGGGCGGGTCGTCGGAGACCGGGTACTTCGCGGCGAGCCTCTCATCGATGTCGATCCCCAATCCCGGGGCCTCGTGGGCGTAGAGGAATCCGTCCTTGACCTCGGGGCAGCCGGGGAAGACGGCGCGGGTCTCGGGCGGGAAGACGTAGCCTTCATGGATGCCGAAGTTGTGGCTGGCCAATTCCAGTGCCAGCCCGGCGGCATGCCCGACCGGCGAACAGTCGCCGGGTCCGTGCCAGGCCGTCTTCACGCCGAAGAACTCGCAGAGCGCGGCCACCTTGCGCGCCGTGCTCAATCCGCCGATCTGCGAGATGTGGATGCGGATGAAGTCGATCAGCCGCTCGGCGATCAGCGGCACGTATTCCTGCTGCGTATTGAACAATTCCCCCATCGCGATCGGTACGCTCGACTGCTGCCGGATCAGCCGGAAGTGGTCCTTTTCCTCGGGCGGGAGCGGGTCCTCCAGGAAGAACAGGTGGTATTTCTCCAGCTCCTTGCACAGGCTGACGGCCTGGCTGGGTGTGATCCGCTCGTGGACGTCGTGGAGCAGCTCGATGTCGTCGCCCAGGGTGGCGCGGAGGTGCTCGAACAGCTTCGGGAGCGTGCGCAGGTAAGGACCGGGCTCCCAGATGAACCGGGGATTGGTCGGCCCGATCACCTCGCGGTTGCTGGGTTCGTTGCTGACGCGCATCCCGTAGGTCGCCAGCCCGGGGATGCCGACCTGAACCCGGATGTGGCGATAGCCCCGGGCCATCGCCGCCCGGGCGTTCTCCTCGACCTCCTTGATCGTCCGCCCCTGGACGTGGGCATACAGGGCAGCGGCGAAGCGGCACTTGCCGCCCAGCAACTGGTAGACGGGCATGTTCGCCCGCTTCCCCTTGATGTCCCACAGCGCCATGTCCACGCCGCTCATCGCGTTGAACAGCACCGGGCCATTGCGCCAGTAGGAGCTCACGTATGAGGATTGCCAGATGTCTTCGATCTGGTCGACGTCGCGGCCGATCAGGAAGGGCTTGAGGTACTTCTCGACGGCCGTCTGGACGACGCGGGCGCGCTGGGTGAAGGTCGCACAGCCCAGGCCGTAGAGGCCCGGCTCGCTGGTCGAGACCTTGACGATGACGAGGCGAATTCGGTTGGGAGCGGTGAGGATCGTGGTGATGTCGGTAATCTTCAAGGGGGGCAGGCCCGGCGGCGTGGATTCCGATTTCGGTTGGGCCGCCTGGGCCAGGGCGACTGGCCGGGAGAGGAGGCCGGCGCAGCCCGCGGCGGTACCGGCCGACAGCAAGCCCAGGACGTCTCGGCGATCCATGAGCGCGCTCCTTTCTCTGGCGATCTGGTGGCGGGATCGGGTTCGGTTCGATCGCGGCGGAGGCCAATCTAACCCGTGCGCCGGGCCGCCGCAACCGCCTGGTCGGAGCGGCGCCGACGCCCGGGCACGGCAGGCCGTGTCCCGACCGCCGACTTCCGAGATCGAGCCCTGCGCGATATAAGAGCGTTGCGGACGGGATTGGGCTGGGATCGGCCTTCGCGGCCGGGGACGTCGCGATCCGGCAGGACGATCCGGCCGAGCCGCTGCGGGAGGCAGACCCCTTGGAAGACGATGAATCCTCGTTGCGGCAGGCGCTGGCGCGCGCCGAGCGGAGTCACGGTCCCGACCATCCCGAGGTGGCCGACCATCTCCACCGGCTGGGGGCCTGGCTCGGCTCCGCGAACCGCTATTCCGAGGCCGAGCCCTTGTTCCGCCGCGCCCTGGCGATCGACGAGCGGAGCCATGGCCCGGATCACCCGCACGTCGCGAGCTCGCTCAACAACCTGGCGGAGTCGCTCCGGCTGACCGGGCGGTCCGAGGAGGCTGAGCCGTTGTTCCGCCGCGCCTTGGCCATCTGGGAGACGCACCTCGGCCCCGAGCATCCCCATGTCGCCCTGACGCTCAACAACCTCCTGGCCTTGCTCGTCGGGCAGAAGCGGTACCAGGAGGCCGAGCCGATGACCCGGCGCCAGGTGAACATCCTGCTGGGTTCCACGCATTCCACGGGTCGCGAACATCCGGATCTCAGCAAATGCATCGCCAATTATGCGCTCCTCCTCCAGTACCTGGGGTACAGTGCCGCCCAGGTTCGCGCGCGGCTCGACGAGCTGGGCCGCCCGTTCGGGCTGGGGTTGGACCCCGCGGGGCTGATCCGTCGCCTCGCAGTCCCCACCGGGGCCCCGAGGACCGGTGCCTCCCGCAACCCGAGCCCCGCGCGGCCCGTTTCCCCCGATGCGGAGGAAGCCTTTCGGCGCGGCGAGTCTTGCCGCGCCCGGGAGCAGTGGGGACCGGCGCTTGACCATTACAGCGTGGCGATCCAGCGCGATCCTCAATTCGCCGAAGCCTACTTCCGGCGCGGTAACATCAAGCTCAGGACGGGCGGGCACGACGAGGCCATCGCCGACTACATCCACGCCGTCTGCCTCGACCCGGACAACGCGGCCTACCGCAACAACCGCGGCCGCGCCTTCCTGGAAGCGAAGCAACCCAGGCAGGCCATCGCCGACTGCGACGCGGCCCTGCGGATCGACCCGCGGTTCGCCGTCGCTCACTTCAATCGCGGTCTCGCCCGCGCGGCCCTGGGCGACCACACGGGTGCCCTCGCCGATTTCGCCCGCTGCCTCGAGCTCGAGCCAGATAACCCGACGTATCGGAATCAACTCGAGACGGCGCAACGACAGTCCTCGTGAGGTGGCTCAGCGGAGCGTAACCCACCGAAATCCCTGGACCGGCGTGCGGATGCACTGCACCGACTCACCCGGCCGATGTCTCCGGAGCGCCGGTCGATTCGTCCTCGACGTCGATCTCCTCGGCGGGCACCCACACGACCCGACCATCCTTCCACCCCACCACCGGGTCTCCGGCCTTCTTGTGCATGGTCAGCGCATCCTTGACCGCCTGCTGCACAGCGGCTTCCACAGCCTCGATTTCCGCCAGGAATTCATCATCCTCGCGTTCGGACTCGATCTTCTTCATGGCCCTTCTCACGGCTGCGGCCGGATCCGGCCCCACAGCGCTTTGTTGCGCACGACCTTGGTTCGCCGCCCCCGTCCGGCGGCCATGACTCGAGGTTTGCCGACGGCGCTATTATCGATCACCTGCCAGGAATCCGCCAGCGGCTGGTACAGCTCGCAGAAGTTCGCCCAGCCTGCGCGATACCTTCGTCGGATCGTATCTTCCGGCACGTCGTGGCCCCCGCGGCGAACCCGCTCCGCGACTCGGTCCATCGCGACTTCAGCGCCGGGCAACCAGAGGAAGACCAAGTGCATCTGATAACCACCGGCCTTGAGGTCAGCGAGCCAGGGAGCAAACGCGCGACTGGCCAGGGTCGTCTCGAAGGCGAAACTTGCCCGCGCGGCGGCGAGTTCCTTGAGCCGCTGCATCATGATCCGCCCGGCGGCCATGGCAACCCGCTCCGGCGCGAAGCCGGAGAGACCCTGGGCGATCACATCCGCATTGACGAACTCACCCACACCCAAGGCTCGGAGCACTCGGGCCGCGGCGGTGGATTTCCCCGCGCCGTTGGGGCCGGCCAGCACGATCACCTTTGGCCCGTCCTTGCTCATGCACCACTCCTTACCGGGTCGCCACTGAGATCTCGGCGATGACCTCGGCGGTGGTGCGCAGCCGGGCGAACTTGCGGCGCCAGATCGCGAAGCAGGCCTGCTGGAGCTCCGGCCAGAGCGTGGCGACACCATCGGTCACGGCCGTCACGCGGTAGTCGCGGTTGGCGGCGGCGAGCACCGTGCAATTCACGCAGATGTCCGTCACCACGCCCATGACCAGCAAGGAGCGGATATCCCGGCTGCGCAGGGCCAGATCCAGCGGAGTGCCGTAGAATTTGTCATAGGTGTGGCCGCGGATCACCAGCTCGTCCGGCCGCGGCGCCAGCTCCGGGACAATCTCGGCGGAATTCGATCCGGGCCCGGTATCCGACCCGACCAGGCAATTGCCGGACGGCCGCCCAAAGCCGGTCGGCTCGCCCGGTCGGGCCGGCAAGTGCTCGGGTCCGAAGGGATCGCCGCGCAGGCAGGGGATCGCCGTCTCGTAGACGAACTGCGTGAAGATCACCGGGATGAACTGCCGGCGACAGGCCTCGATCAGGCGCTGGATGTTGGGGATGATCGCGCGGCCGGGCGGAACTTCCAGCGCCGCCCCCGCCTCGAGGAAGCCGCGTTGCATGTCGATGACCAGCAGCGCCGTCCGCGAGGGCTGAAGTCGGTGGAACTCGTCAATCCGCGACTGCCGGGCGCGGAGGAGCTCGTCATGGTTCAGCATGGGACCCTCCGTGGGTCACGCCTCGCGTCCGGAACTGGTTGGGACGGTTCCCTGGCTGGTCTGGCCGTTGAGGTTGGCTTGACCGCGCGCCATCAGGGTGACTTCGGACTGGTGTCGCGCCCCACCCCTGGCGACCTGGATCAGGCCATCGCTGAGCGCGTCCTCCCAGACGGTGTGCCGGGGGCAGGTACTCCGCCACGCGTCCATCGCCTCGTCGTAGGTCCGCGGCCGACTGGCGACCCGCGCGAGGAACTCGAGCATCAACGGGCTCACCGGCTCAGGCATGATGGTCCCTCCGCCAGGTCGTCGGAGCGTGGGCCGGGCGCGAGTGGTGGATCGGTCGGAACAAGTCCCCAAGCTACCGCACCGGACCGGCTCGATCAACCATCGCGGCCATCCCGCCGGTGGCGGGGTCGGTGTTTCCTCGTGTCCTGTCCATCCTCAATCGGCTGGTTGGAGTCCCGGCCTCAGCCGGTCCGTTCCGCCTCACGCGGCCTTTGGGCCGCATCGCGAGACCGCCGTGCCCGATGCCCGGTGCCTCGTGTCGATCAATTTGGCGAAAGTCCATCCCCACTCAAGAGACCGACCGGCGGCTTCGAGGCTGCCGTGGCGGATTGCTGGACGGTCGGTTTTCGCGGTGCAGAGCTGCTGGGGTCAAAGTCACCGTTGTGGGCGAGTAGCGGCCTGCTGTGGCGCACGAGTACGGAGGGCCCTGGGATGAGCGTCGCCTTCGCTTGGTCGGGCAGGACCGTCCCCAGGGGTAGGGCACCGTCGAGGAACGTGACTGTCCCGGCGAGGGACACGATGCCTCCGCCAGCGCCGCTGACCGTGGCCGTCGAGGGAAAGGAGTGGTTGGACCGAGGTAAGGCGAGCGAAACTGTTGCCTTGGTACTGGAGCGATGTGGCCGGATTGTCACGAAGATGCCCGAGCTGCTGGGAGCGAAGTACGGGTTCCCAATGTAATCCGCCTGGATCCTGTCTCGCCCGACCGGCAGACCAGAGGTTCTAAGGATCGCCTTCCCATGGCGGAGAGGAACCGAAAAGCCCAGTATGTTCCCGAAGCCGTCCAGGAAGTTAACCTCCCCCGTGGGCACCCCGCCCATGTGGCTGATATTTTCGACCGTAGCGGTCACGATGATTGGTCGACCGAAGGTCGAGGACCTGGGCTTCGCTGTCAAGATGGTCTCCGTACGGTAAACCCGATGAGTCGGCGTCGGTGTGGGCGTCGGGGTCGGCGCCGGCGTCGGGGTCGGCGTTGGAGTCGGAGTCGGCGTCGGGGTTGGAGTCGGCGTCGGTGTGGGTGTGGGCGTCGGCGTCGGTGTGGGTGTGGGCGTCGGTGTGGGTGTGGGCGTCGGCGTCGGTGTGGGCGTCGGTGTGTTGAGCTTGACGATCCACCCTTCATCTTGGCCTTGAGGGTCGATACCGTTGCCGACGATCGTGTTTCCGTCGGGAGTTACGGCGGTCGCCTGCGTCAACGTCCAACCGGCCAGAGCGGAGCCCAGACCATCATCGGCAGTCAAGACTTGCTGGAGGTTCTGGACGCCATTGGCCTGATTCCAAATGAAGGCCGCTTCATGTTGGTTGTTTATGTCCGGATTTTGTGTATGCATGTAACCAACAATTGTAGCTCCGTTATTTGAGACGCCGGTTGCTGAACCGGTGATGGAGCCCGCCGGCAAGGTCAGGGTCGTCACCACCCCATTGGTCCATTCGAACGGGTCCGTGTCACCATTGTTGCCAACACCTACCCAGCCGACCACGACGGAACCATCCGGCGACGCGGCTTTGGCCCAGCTTGACTGCCCGGTGCTGCCAGGAAATTTTGTGAGCACTCCATTATTCCACTGATATGCAGTCGCTCCGAAGCCGTTGCCGAACTGGCCTACGATAACAGCACCGTTTCCTGACATCGTCGTACCGTTCGAAGATTGACCCGGGGGCAGCGCGATCTTCGTGAGGGTTGCGCCGGTCAGCGTATAGGGACCCCAGCCACTCGTCCCTTCGACGTCCCCGGCGATGATCGTGCCGTCTGTCGATACTGAATTGGCGTTGCTGCCCATCGCCGACGTCAGTTGAGGGATCGGGGCCGCAACGCCATTCGTCCACCGAAACGCCGGACCGTCGCCAATGCCGCCACCGCCAAAAAAGTTGCCCACGATGACAGAACCATTTCCCGATACCCCGTTTGCGACGCCGAGAATGCGATTTCCCGAAGAATCAAGCAGGAAGACCACGCCGTTGCTTTGGGTCCAGTAAAAGGCATCCCCAAGTACGTTCACGGTTCCCACGACCACAGAACCATCCGCCGACACAGCGGTCGCGGCGGTATTCGCACCTAACCCCTGGAAGGAGGCCAGCAGCGCCCGGGCTTCCAACCGATTGACGCATGGCTGCAGGGCGCGGCTTCGCTGCTTGCCCGCGGCGCGGACGCGGGCGTGGTCAAAAAAAGGTTTCACGCGGCTCAGGATGGGGATCATGGTTCCCCTCGAGGACGGAGGGACGATCAGAGCCATGAGCAACGCGACTCAACCGACGTGCGGGATGAGGCCGCCCGGACCGGACGGCGCGGGGCTCAACTCCCTCAGGTCGGCGTGGGGATCGGGATGAAAGTGGGGCTGTACAAGGGGGGTACCACCTGCGCAAACGTCGGCTTCCGAGTCTTCGTCGGGGGCACGTAGGGGTAACCCTGACGTTTGGCAAGCCAACGCCTCCACTCCTCGCGTTCGGGAGCCATGAAGGCTTGGCCTGTTGCCTCACGTAAGACTTCCACGGCTCGTTCATTCAGGGCCTTGATCCGCTGGTTGAGGCGCTGGACGGCCTCGATGCCCGCCTTGAACTGCGCCTCGGTCGCAGCCCGGGCCATCGCGGCCTGGGCCTGGTTCATCGCCGCGGCCACCTGACGCTGCTCCGGCGTCATGTACGGGTTGTCGAGGTCGTAGATGCCGATACCAGGGCGGGGGGGACCGGGTTCTGCGGGCTTGGGGAAGAGGAACCAGCGGTCGGCCCGCTCACCCTCGATGATCAGGACTCGACCCTCAGGGGTGTCTTCTGGCCGCCACTTGATGGGGCTCTCAAACACGCTGGCCAGCCACTCCACGAACTCGGTAGGATCGCGGGTCTTCAGTGCCTTCGTCGCCAACCGGCCGGCCTTCTCGTCGGGACTGTAGACCGATAAGGCCGCCAGCATCTTCGTGCTCTCGGGGGACTTGAGCCGGTCGAGCATCCGGGCGATGAGATAGTCATGATTGTGTGTTCCCGCGAAGACGTGCCAGATCGCCGGCACCGCCGTCGGATCCTCAATCGCGACCAACTCGGCTTCCGCCTTCTCCCTGGCCTGTCGCTTCTTCGTCGCCGACCCGGTCCGGGGATGGAACCCCCGCCGGTGCAAGTCGCCCAGGGACTTCACCCAGCTCACCGGGGACTTCTTCCGCTGGGCCGTCCCGGCTTGAGCGACGGACCCGGGCGTCGTGCCGTCGGCCCCAGAGGTGGGTCCGCTGGGAGTCTGACCGGGAGCGCGGTCCCCGGATCCCTTTTCCGTCCGTGGTTCAGGACCAACCCCACTGGTGGCGGTGGGTGGTTGGGAGGTTGCGCCATCAGCCTTCTGGTTCCCTCCGCCAGGGCCCGCATCCTTCCCCTTCGGAACGAGAGCGGCAACCTTCCTCGGTCGGTCGCCCCCAGCCCTCTGGGAGTTCACGGCCGGGCGTTGACCGGATCGGAGTGCCAGGCCGTTCTGGGCATTCGGGTTCGGCGTGATGGACAAGACGGCGCCGAGGATGGCGGCCACGATGAGCGTGGCCACCAGGGTAATGCCGAGTGATCGGCACCAGTTCTGAACACGATCCTCCCACCTTTTCATCGACCGTCCCCCCGCACCGTGCGCGGTCTCCGGATCGACCCCGTTGCGTCGCTGCTCGCAGGCCATTAGGATGATACATGGATGCAATCCGAGGGCATCGTGCTCGAAGCCTGCTGCATGGGCGGATTTCCGGATCAATTCGACCCGGTTGTCTCCAAGTCGTCCGATCAGGGCTCTTTCCCATTGGCGGGCGTTTGGGCAGACTGTCTCTCCCTAAGTATTACGAAGCGCATTAACACGGCTGCCGATGAGTCCGGTTCTCAGCGTCGGGCTGGTCCCCGTCGGAACTCTTCGACCTGGGGGGCGAGATGAGGCGGAGGGACGGCGGCACAACGAACCCGATGCTCCTGAAGCGGGTCGCCGACTGGGCGGATCATCCCGCATGGTGCGATTTCTTCAGCAGCTATGATCCCCTCATTCGGACCTGGTGCCGAGGTTATGGCCTGGACAGCGGCACCCTCGAGGACCTTTGCCAGCAAATCTGGATCGAGCTGTCGGATCGAATGCGCGCGTACCAGTACGATCCGGGCCGGACGTTTCGCGGCTGGCTCCGGCAGTTCTGCCATTCCCGGGCGGTGGATCTGCTTCGGAAGCGGCGGTCCGAGGTCGTCCGTTTCCTCGCCGATCAGCCGGCCGATTCGCTCGCGCTGCTGCTGGCCATCGATGCGAGCGGTGGCGAGGACCACGAGGAGCCCGACTCGCGACGGTCGCTCCTGCTGCGCCAGGCGGAGCAGGTCCAGCTCACGGTGAAACAACGCGTCGAACCACAGACCTGGCGAGCCTTCTGGCGGATTGCCGTGGAGGGCTGCTCCGTCCGTGAGACCGCGGACGATCTGGGAATGTCGTACGCGGCGGTGTTTGCGGCGCACAAGCGGGTGGGACGGATGCTCCGTGCTCAAGGCAAGCATCGCCTCACTCAGCGGTCTCCCGGGGGGTCCTGAAGCCATGGCGTCCGATCCGTCCTCACGCAAGGCGATCGTCTCCATGTCCACTTGCCCTTCCCACGCGACGCTCGCTCGGCTGGGACACGACTCGTTCGACGGCGCGGAATGGGCCGCCGTCGAGGCGCACGTCCAGCACTGTGAGCACTGTGTGGGGATGCTGGAGAAACTCGTGGGACACGACACGGCGACGGCCCCGGCCCCGGCAACGCTTCCGGCCGAGGAGAACCTGCCGCACATCCCCGGCTTCGACATCGAAGGCGAACTCGGTCGTGGCGGCATGGGTGTGGTTTACCGCGCGTGGGAGTCCAAACTCGCGCGGACCGTGGCCCTGAAGATCGTGCCGAGCGGCCCGATGACCGGCGCGCGCGAGCGCCGGCGTTGGCTTTCGGAAGCCCGATGCGTCACTCGGGTTAACCACCCGAACATCGTCCAGATTCACGACGCGGCCGAGGCCGACGGTTGGCTGTACCTGGTGCTGGAATTCGTGCCGGGCGGGAGCTTGAAGGAGCGGCTGTGCGGGCCGGTGCCGCCCCGCGCTGCCGCCCAGCTCATGCGGCCGGTCGCCGCGGCCGTGACCGCGGTCCACGCGGCCGGACTGCTTCACCTCGATCTGAAACCCTCGAACATCCTCCTCGATTCCCCGCCCGAGTCGGCGTGGAACGAGGCGTCACCTAAGGTCGCGGATTTCGGCATCGCGCGGCCCCTGGCCGATCCGGACGCGTCCGCAACGCGCTCGGCCGGGCCGTGGGGGACGCCTTTCTATATGGCGCCCGAGCAGATCGCGGCCGACCGCGGGGTCCTTGGCCCCGCGACCGACGTCTACGCCCTCGGCGCCATCTTGTACGAACTCGTGACCGGCCGGCCGCCGTTCCTGGCCGCCTCGCCCATCGAGACGTTCGACCAGATCCGTGAGGCGGAACCCACCTCTCCCCGCAATCTGAACCCGAGCGTCCCACGCGACCTGGACACGATCTGTGTGCGCTGCCTGCACAAAGATCCGCGCAGGCGTTATCCTTCGGCCCAAGCCCTGGCCAACGACCTGGACCACTTCCTGGAAGGTCGTCCGATTCAGGCGAGGCCCGTCTCCCTCATCGAGCACGCCTGGCGCTGGTGCCGCCGTCAACCCGTGATCGCGTCCCTGGCAGCAACGTTGTTCCTGACGGTGATCGGGAGCTTCCTGGGATTGTTGACGCTGCTGCGGCGTTCCGATGACCTGCGGGCGCATTCCGAGGCGGATTTTCGAGTGGCATCCCGATTACTGGATGAAATCGTAAGGATCTTGTCTGATTCACGAATTTATAATCCGTCGCTCAAATTGGGCCAGGAACTCGAGAGGACTCTGGAGATCGCGCGCGCGCAGGAAGTCGAGCTCTCGAAACGACACCTTCCCGACGTCGGCGACCTGAAACGACTCGCGACGATCGATGGTTATCTCGCGCAAGTCTCTCTGGGCAATGGGAAGCAGGACCAGGCACGGTCGCTCATGGAGGAATCCATCGGCTGTTGCGATGCATACCTGGCCCACAGTCCCACAGACCTGCAGATCCACGCCCAGCTTTTCGGAGCAGTCAATTGGATGGCGATGACCTATCATGCTGACTTGAAGAACGACCGGCTTTATAAACACTGGCACGCCCGGGCGATCAGGACGCTGGAACGATTGAAATCACTCCCGGAGGCCCATGTCCAGGGAATGTTCGAAGTCAGCCGCTGGCAACGCCAGCACGCGACGTCGCTCCTGTTGGCTGGCGCACTCGAGCGTGCGCGGAGGGAACTCGAACGAGACCTCGATTTCATCCGATCCGTGCCGGTTGCCGAGATCGCATCTCCCGAATTCGTCTTGAGCGAGGCGTTGACTCTCGCGGCGTTGGGACGATGGTCGGGCGAATTCCCACCCCTTCGATCCTCGATCCAACCACAGCCGGCGAACGTCGTGTTTCAGGATCTGGAAGGGGACCTTGCCGAACTGACAGCGCGGCGGCTCGGCTGGCTGCCGCCGACCGCCAAGCCACCCGGGCTTGTCCCTGAGGATCTTTCAACCGAAGCCTGGGTGGATCGTGTCCTCTCCTCGATCAAGACCGACGCTGCGATCTTCCACCTCGATCCCACGCGGATTCCCACGATCGGCTGGCGGATGTGGAGGGCCTGCGCGAGTACGCTGGCATGGCAACGGCGAGCCGGCAAACTCGGCGACGCCCACCGGATCGCCGATCGATTGCTCGCGCTGGCCGAACGGCTCACGCGCGCCCACCCGGATCGAGCCGTCGCCTACATGCTCTTGAGCGAGGCCTATGTCCAGAAGGCCAAGAACGCCTATCGCGAAGACGAGGCACCCGTGATCGCGCGGTGGGAGCGACAAGCTCTCGAGGCGGCGATCCGGGCCGCGACGCTCCAGCCCGAAGCTGACGAGGCGCGCCGCCTCGTGAACGATCGCCGCGCCCGACTGGACAAGATCGCACCAAAATCATGACAATGTTTCAATCTCTCCGGCAGTTCCGCCCGCTCTCAGACGCGGAGCCGGCGCCGTCCTGGATGATCAGGCGGACTTCCCCAAAACGAATCCTCTCGACAGCCGTGGGCGCCGCATCCAGGTCGAAATCCGCAGTGGCGGCCTGGCGGCTGGTGCGTTCCTCGTCCCGAGCGGATCGCACTGGTTTCGACATCAGCACCTCGCCCAACTCCCCGGATAGGTCCCCGGTCCCAAACTCACGCGACCGGCTCGACATCCTCCACCGCCACCGCGAATCTCGGACGTCCGTATTCCCCGGCGAAAAACGCCCGTCGAGAGGAATATCGATAATTCCGACCGATTTAGTTGATTTTTTTGATTCACCCTGGTTGCAGGGTCGGCACTCTTTGGCACAACTCTTTTGCTATATGGGTTTTGCGCTGGTGGCTCGCATCCACCTCAGGGGCCGCAAGCCAGACATGCCGGGCTCACTTCTCCGCGAGCGTGTCCGAGCACTGGTCCTGACGATCGTTCCGATGGTGCGCTGCAAGCCGAAACGGGTCGAATCCGCAAAAGAGCCGCTCGCAACCCCGAGGGGAATCCACAAGATGTCAACAACCAAGTCCTCTATTCGTCGGGATGAGCATGGCGTGCTGCGCGTGGGGGCCACGCGCGTCATGCTCGATTTCGTCATCGCCGCGTTCCATCAAGGACAATCCGCCGAAACCATCGCGCAGCAATACCCTGCGCTCTCGTTGGAAGAGGTCTACGGCGTGATTGCGTGCTACCTTGCCAACAAGGGCGAGGTCGATGAGTATCTACGCCAGCAGGACGCGGTTGGGAAACAATGGCGTGAGAAGGCTGAGGCCGTCACGAGTCCCGTTGTCCAACGGCTGCGCCGCCAGGCTGCCAAGGCAGAGGCGGATGTGCCCTGAGTCGTCCGCGGTTCCCCTGAGCACGACAAGCGTCAGCGAAGGCGGCCGACATCGCATGGACGGATCGGTCGGTTTGAGAATAGGATCTCGATATGGACTCAACATCAACCCAATCCACGACCCCCGCCGCCGAAACGACCCCAGTGCCGGTCATCGCCGAGCATATCGTCAAGACGCCGGAGACTTGCTGGGGTAAACCCCGCATCGCTGGAACTCGCATCAAGGTCGAGCAAGTCGTGATCTGGCACGAGCAGATGGGGATGAGCCCGGCCGAGATCGTATCGCGCTGGCCCCACCTGACACTCGCCGACGTCTCTGCGGCTCTGGCGTACTATCACGACCACCACGCGGAGATTGACGCGGACCTTGCCGAGGGCGAGAGGCTTTTCGAGGAGCTGAAGGCGAAGCAGCCGTCGATCCTGGACAAGATCAGGCAAGGGAAGGCCGATGTCCCGGACGATCAAGTTTCACCTCGATGAGCATTGCGATCCGGCCATCGCCGCGGGTCTGCGTCGACACGGAAGCGATGTGACAACGACGCCCGAGGCTGGACTCATCGGTGCGACCGACCAGCAGCAAGTGGCCTATGCCCTGCCAGCGGGCCGAGTCATCTTTACCAGCGACCGAGACTATTTGCGGCTCCATGCCTCCGGAGTCCCCCACGCGGGTATCGCCTATTGCCATCAGCAGACCCGCAGCATCGGTGAGATCATCGGCGGGCTCGTTCTCATCTGGGAGGTCTTCGAGCCCGAAGAGATAGCGAACCGCCTCGAGTACCTCTGACGGCGATCCCACGACTGACGGCGATCCCACGACCGGTTCGGGCTCAAGCCAAAATCCCCTGGACGGGGTGGTGCTCCTCGACGCCGGTGAGGCGGACGTCCAGGCCCTGGAACTTGATGCTCAGCCGGCGGTGGTCGATGCCCAGGCAGTGGAGGATCGTGGCGTTGAGGTCGTGGATGTGGACGGGGTTGGAGACGACGTTGTAGCTGAAGTCGTCGGTCTCGCCGTAGACGATCCCGGGCTTGATGCCGGCGCCGGCCATCCAGACGGGGAAGCACTTGGGATGATGGTCGCGGCCGTAGTTGTCGCGGGTGAGCTTCCCCTGGCAATAGATCGTCCGGCCGAACTCGCCGCCCCAGATGACCAGCGTATCGTCGAGCAGCCCGCGCTGCTTCAGGTCGGTGACCAGGGCGTAGCTCGCGCGGTCGACGTCCTGGCACTGCCGGGGCAGATCGCCGGCCACGTTAGCGTGCTGGTCCCAGCCGCGGTGGAAGATCTGGACGAAGCGGACGTCGCGCTCGGCCAGCCGCCGGGCCAGGAGCGCACAACGGGCGAAGGTCCCCGGCGTGTGGACGTCGGGGCCATAGAGATCCAGCACGTGCTGGGGCTCGTCGGCGATGTCGGTCAGCTCGGGGACCGAGGTCTGCATGCGGAAGGCCATCTCGTACTGGGCGATCCGGGCCTGGGTCTCCGGGTCGGCGAATTGCTCGAATTCGCGATGGTTGAGCCGATTGATGGCGTCGAGGGTGCGCCGGCGGGTCGCGGCGTCCACCCCCTCGGGGTTGGACAGGAACAGGACCGGGTCGCCGGTGGAACGCAGGGCGACCCCCTGGTGCTTGGTGGGCAGGTAGCCTGAGCCCCAGAGCCGGTTGTAGATCGCTTGGGCGGGCCGCTTGCTCGACCACGACGCGGTCATCACCACGAAAGTCGGCAGGTTGGCGTTCTCCGTGCCCAGGCCGTAGCTCAGCCAGGAGCCCAGGCTGGGCCGGCCCGGGAGCTGGTGGCCGGTGCAGATGTAGGTCACCGCCGGGTCGTGGTTGATCGCCTCGGTCCAGACCGTCTTGATCAGCGCGAAGTCGTCGGTGAGCTTGGCCATCCAGGGTAAGAGCTCGCTGACCCATGTCCCCGACTGGCCGTGACGGGCGAACTTGTACTTTGAAGGCGCCACCGGGAAGCGCGCCTGGCCACTGGTCATTGTCGTCAGCCGCTGGCCCATGCGGATCGAGTCGGGCAGGTCCTTGTCGAACATCGCGTTCATCGCTGGCTTGTAGTCGAACAAGTCCATCTGCGACGGCCCGCCGTTCATGAACAGATAGATGGCCCGCTTGGCCTTGGGCGGGAAGTGCGGCAACCCGGGCAGGCCGCCGGTCGCATGCGCCGCCGCAGTCGAGCCGCCACTCGGCGTTGCCCCGCCGCCGCGCGCGTGCTCACCCAAGAGGCTGGCCAGCGCCGCGGTCCCCAGGCTCAGGCCCGTACGGCCGAAGAAGTGCCGGCGCGTCATCTGCTCGATCTGGTCGCGAATGGGATCCATTGGGGCACTCCTCGCGTAGGTCAGGCTTGAGCCTGACATTCTGCTCGCGTAGGTCAGGCTTGAGCCTGACATTCCCGGAGCGTCAGGCTCAAGCCTGACCTACGTTTTGACTAACCTTTGGTAATGACTTCATCGAGGTTCAAGACGATGTTGCCGATCATGGTCCAGGCGGCCAGCTCGCTGGGGTTGAGCCGCGGGTCGGGCCGGGTCTCGCCGGTGGCGATCAACTGCTTGGCGGCGTCGACGCGGCGGGTGTAGTGGGCCGTCAGGTCCTGGAGGGCCGAGTCCAGCTCGGCGAGGTCCTTGGCGTCGGGGCACCGGGCGGTGACCAGGCGGAAGAGGTACTTCAGGCGGTCC
Source organism: Isosphaeraceae bacterium (assembly GCA_021324445.1). GTDB lineage: Bacteria > Planctomycetota > Planctomycetia > Isosphaerales > Isosphaeraceae > JAJPJC01. The sequence continues at coordinate 11,855 of JAJPJC010000199.1, read as the reverse complement.
TCGGTCGTGGAGCCTCCCTCGTGGAGGGTCCGCTCGGCCAGGGCGCGCGAGGCCTCGACGAACTGCGGCTCGTTCATCAGGAGCAGGGCCTGGAGCGGCGTGTTGGTCCGCTCGCGGCGCACCAGGCACGACTCCCGCGACGGTGCGTCGAAGGTGGTCATCTGGGGCGGCGGCGAGGTCCGCTTCCAGAAGGTGTAAAGGCTGCGGCGATGGACCTTGGCCGCGCCGGTGTCGGCCTGGAAGTGCGCCGTGTTGCTGTCGGTATACGCGACGGCCTCCCACAAGCCGGCCGGCTGCGGCGGCTTGACGCTCGGGCCCCCGACATGCTCGACCAGCAGCCCACTGAGGAACAGGGCCTGATCGCGAAGCATCTCGGCATCGAGCCGATACCGCGGCCCGCGCGACAGCAGCCGGTTGGCCGGGTCCTTCGCCAGCTTCTCGGGCGTGACCCGAGACGACTGCCGGTAGGCCGCCGACATCACCAGCCGCTTGAGGAACCGTTTGACATCCCAGCCATCCTGGCGGAACTGGATCGCCAGCCAGTCGAGGAGCTCGGGATGGCTGGGGGGCTCGCCCTGGGCACCGAAGTCCTCGGCCGTCTTGACGATGCCGGTGCCGAAGACCTGGAGCCAGAAGCGGTTGACGGCCACCCGGGCGGTCAGGGGATGATTGGGCGCGACCAGCCATCGCGCGAGCCCCAGGCGATTGACCGGCGCGCCCGGCGGCAGCGGCGGCAGGAACGCGGGCACGGCCCGCCCGACTTTCTCACCCCTCTGGTCATATTCGCCCCGCTTGAGCAGGAACGCCGGCTTGGGTTCGCCGGCCTTCTCCCGGAAGACCATCGTCGTCGGGACCTGCTTCTCGACCTGTTTCCGCCTCTTCTCGGCCTCCGCCAGCTTCGAACGCAAGGACTCGATCGCCCCACCACCCTTGACGTCGGCGTGCTCGACGAAATACGCCAGCAACTCCCTGGTCTGGGCCTCGGTCCGCTTCCTCCGCTCGAGCTTGACGATCGCCTTGAGGTTCTCGGGCAGCCCCGCGCCGCCAGTGGCGCGCTGGGCCCGGATCCAGCCCGCGAGCGAATCATAGCGCTGGCCGTCCTGAGGGATCCGGGTCGCGATGCCGGCCTGGTCCCAGTAGGCCGACCCGTCGTACTGGGTGAACGCCCAGCCATCGATCACCGTGCCGGGCGCGAGCTTCAGCCGCGCGGCCGGCACCTCCAGCCGGACCCATTGCCCCGGCCGGGGCAAGTCGCCGATCCGCAGCCGCTGGGGCGTGCCGTCCTTGCCCCAGTCGATCAAGTTCGCGCCCCAGTAGGCGCGATGGGTCCAGCCGCCCTTGGTGTGCCACTGGAGCATCAGCTCCTTGGGCGGCTGGATCGTGTCGAGATAGACATGAGCAAACAAGGTGTCTCCATCGCCGACCTTGAGCTTCCGGTCGGCATTGTCGAAGAAGCGCTGCTTGAGCCCCACGGCGATCTGCCGCAAGGCCAACTGGCCGCTGTGGACCGGGTGCCTGGGCTTGCCGACGAAATCCCAGGGGCCGTCCCCCTGGGGCGTGGCGCCTGGGGGCAGGGCGTCGTCGATCCAGACGAAGTCGGCGTGGTGGACGGACTCGCTCTCCGCAGCCTCAGCCTTCGGGTCGTAGGTGGAGGCGACCCTGGCCACCTCGGCGGCCATCGCCCGGCGGAGTCCCGCGATCTCGCCGTCCAGCGCTGCGAGGGCCTGGCGCTGGGCGGGGCTGGGCACCGGGACGATCGGCGCCCACTTATCCGAGTTGCCGTCCATTGCGGGCCCGTCGATGTTGTTGAAGAACGCGAAGAGCTGGTAATAGTCCTTGGTCCGGATCGGGTCGTACTTGTGGTCGTGGCAGCGGGCGCAGCCGGTCGACAGGCCCAGGAAGACGGTCCCGTTGGTGTCGACCTGGTCCACGATGTTGCGGACGTAGACCTCCTCCTCGATCGAGCCCCCCTCGTTGGTCGAGACGTGGCAGCGGTTGAAGCCGGTCGCGACGATCTGGTCGAGGCTCGGGCTGGGGAGCAGGTCGCCGGCAAGCTGCTCCACGATGAACCGGTCGAAGGGCTTGTTGTCGTTGAAGGCCCGGATGACCCAGTCGCGATAGGGCCAGATCTCGCGGTAGTTGTCCAGATGCAGGCCGTGAGTATCGCCGTAACGGGCGGCATCGAGCCAGAACCGGGCCAGATGCTCGCCGTACCGGGGCGATTCCAGCAGGCGGTCGACGACCGTCTCATAGGCCCCTTCCGACCGATCGGCGAGGAAGGCGTCGACCTCCTTGAGGGTCGGGGGCAGACCGGTCAGGTCGAGGGTGACGCGGCGGATCAAGGCCGGCTTGCTCGCCTCGGGCTCGGGCGCCAGCCCCTCGGCCTCGAGCCGGGCCAGGATGAACCGGTCGATCTCGGTGACCGGCCAGTCGGGGTGCGCCACCGCCGGCAGGGCCGGCTTCCGCGGCGGCTCGAAGGCCCAGTGCGTCGACCATGACGCTCCTTGCTCGACCCATCGCCTGAGGGTGGCGACCTGCTCGGCGGTCAACTGCTTGCCGCTCTTCTTCGGGGGCATGTGCAGCTCGGGGTCGTCGCTCTCGATCCGGAAGATCAGGTCACTCTCATCCGGGTTGCCCGGCACGATCGCCCGATCGCCGCTGGGAAGTTTGGCGAAGGCCCCGTCCTTGGTGTCCAGCCGCAACCCGGCCTTGCGCGCCTTGTCGTCCGGCCCGTGGCAGGCGAAGCAATTGTCTGACAGGATGGGCCGGACCTCGCGCGCGAAGTTCACCGGGCGGGGCTTGGCCGCTCCCGGTGATCCCTTCGAATCGGCATCTCCACGGGTGAGTCCTTGGGTGGCAAGGACCAGGAAAATCAGCGCGATTCGCAGCCGGGGACGAGTCGCCATGATCCCTTTCCTCTGTCGGTTGCGGGGTATTCCTTGGAGTGAGACAACACCCTCCCGGCCGATGCCTCGCCGCAACGGGCCGTTCGGGAGCGAAGGTCCAGAATCCTGGACCCGAGCCTCATTGGGGGTTTTGGTGGGGAGGGCCGAGACAAGCCGTCGATCCGCACGAGCGGACGCGTCGGGATGCTGGTGCCGTCGAGCCGTCGCGGCCCGAGGAGGGATCCGGCTGTCGCAACCCGATCCCCGGAGGGTGGCGGCCAGCCCGACCCGCTCATGCAGGATGCATGCAGGTCTCCGGCCTCCATCTTCCACTATACGGAGGGCGCGCGCCGTTTGGAAAGGGTGTTTAACATTTTTCTGGGGCGGGTGGGCCGGTCGCTCGGGGAGAGGCCGGATGGTCGGATGTGACGCCCGGCGCCGGCAAGAAGGGGGCCGGCTCCGTGCCCGAGAGCAGCAGCCACAGGACCACCCCCACGATGATCGCCGCCAGCGAGGCCAGCGTGACCACGACCGTCCGCGTGACCACGACCGTCCGCCCCATCAGCTCCCGGATTCTCATGCTCATGGCCGAGAACTCCAACACCAATCAAGTCACGCACTCTTCACCCGTCCGCGAGATCCCCGACGACCTCGTCAGCGGAGACGGCCTTCATCTGCCCCGCTTTGAATGCAGCGAGCCGCTTCTCGGCCTCTTCAGCCCAAATTGCATCAATGCCGGCATCAGGATGGTTGAGGCTCGCGAGGATCGACTCGACGATCAGGGCCCGATCGGTGGCCGGCAGGGCGCGGATGGTCTCGAGGATGTGGTCGGCATGGCTTCGAGAATCAATCCCCTTTGCTCTTTCCCTTCTTCCCTTTGCCCTTGGACTGCGCCGGCGGAAAACCCAGGGAGGTGACCAGGTCCAGGTCGATGACCTCCCATCCGCCGCCTGGTACGACGCACACCACGGTCAACGGTTCCTCGGCCTCGCCGTTGTCCTCATCGTCAACATCGTCGTCCCAGGCGACGGCATCGGGGTGCCTGACCGGGATCTCTTTCCCATCCGCCATGCGGATCGAAAACGGCCGGAATGGTCGCTGATCCTTCGCCTTCTTGAGCTCCTCGATCTTCACGTCAAGCCCCTCACTTGTCCAAAGCCCGTCGCTTCGACTCCAGATCGGTTAAGCGGATTCGGATCATACGGATCAGTCTATCGTTTCCGGCCAGGGACCTCAAGCCGCGATGGCTTCCCCCTGGCCCGTCCGCATCGGCTGGAGCCGCCAGGAGGTCAACGATCGCCAGAGCTACTCGGCCGGGCCGAAGCGGAACGACCACAGCCAGATCGGGCTGGTGCCAGCCCCAATCAGTGTTGGACTCCGGTGGTCGGTGCCCGCCCTTCTCGGGGAGTCTTTGGAAGAAAGGAGTCGAGTGCGAGTCTCAGGCTACCCCCTTCGTTGTTGAGGCTCAGCTCGTTGGCCAGGAACCTCACCCATAACTCCGGGGGCAACCGAGGCAGACCCGTTTGAGGTTTATCGCGATCCGACTCGCGGAGATAGCTCCCATACCCCCCCAGGGAATGCCACGGGCGGTTCGGGATCAGAGCCTTCTGACAGAATCCCTGGAGTTCGCGCTCGTCGGCGACGGAGAGATAGAGGCAGTCCCCCCATTCGATCGCCCGGTACTTCAGGGTCATCGCAGGATGAATCTCTTCACCGGGATGGGGGACCGGGACCAACTCGATCTCTCCATCGTGGCGCTTCAAGTAACCATATTCTCGAGAGTCAGGAGATACGCATCCCCACGCGCACCAGGCAAACCGCCCATCGGGTTCGATCTTGAACCAGCTACCTCCAAACCCGCCCCCTCTTGAGAAGGTCCCAGCGAGATCCCGGAAAAGATGCTCTGGCGTCTCACCCCTGTCGAGGGCGACCTTCCCAAGGCCGGGGAGATTGGGGGCGGCGAACGGGCCGAGCACCTCGGCGAGCGGGATGCGACGGGTACGATGATTTGCCGCGGAGATCTCCAGCCATCGGCCCCAGGGCGAGAAGACGCCCATGGTCACGAACGCGTTGCGCTCACCGCGGACGACGAAGCGACCGGGCAATCGGGCGCGACCGTCGGTGTCCGTGAGGGCCCGTGGAGGGGTCGAGGTTGGGTCGGGGAAGAACGGATCGGTCATGCAGAGGAAGGCCCCGGCGATCGGTCGACCCGAGGCCTTATCGACGACTTGGAAGTCGAGATCGACCTCTTTCTCGTCGTCGAGCGGTTGCGGCGTCAGGCCGATCGCCAGGGCCACACTCGCAAAGCCCAGCGAGACCAGGCAAGTCATCACCCGGAACCGGCGCCGGGGCAGTGTCGCGGCGCACCGCGTCGCAAGCCCCTGTCCGATCCACGAGAGGAGCAAGGGCGGACCGGAAATGAAGACGTCAAGGATCAAGGAATTGAGGATAACCCACGGGACCGCCTCACCCGGCTCCCCGAAGGCAGTCTTCCAGGCTTCTGCGGCGAATTCCGTGGCAATATCGAGGACCTCCTGGACGCAATGGGTTGCGTCCGGCACGAAGAGACTGACAAGGCCGCCGAGCATGAGGAAGTGAAGGCTGAAGTACGTGACCCCCGACGAGTACGACTGAGGGTTCGCGGCGCGTCCATGCCGTATTGAACGAATCCGTCTCGCGGTGAAGAGCCAGGTCCCGATGGTTGCGACGTTGACCCAGGGAAGGACACCAACACCAGCGGGAAGACTGCGATACGAGACCTTCCCGAACTCGTACACGGGCACCGCGAAGAAATGGCGGAAGCCCCAGCAGTTCAGGGCCACGACCGCGACGGCGAAGAGGAGCGTTCCCACCGTGAAACGAACGCGGGGCAGATGCATGGCCCATGCCTCCTGCGGGCTTCGGCTCGACTTCGAGTCACCATTGCGGCATGAGAATCGTGCGAATCCAGCTCATTCATCGGGTATCGGCCATGAGCCGTCTCGGGGAGTCTACCCGGATTTCACGGCTCTTGACACACCAACTGCCCGCCACCGCAACGGGAGCCCTCCCTCACGGCTTTGGCAGCCTGATCTCGATGCCGTACCGGGGTGCGACTTCCAGCAGTTTGTCGATCTCTTCCCTGGGGGGCGGCGGGGCGGTCGAAGCGCCTTGCGGCAGGGGGACGCCGAACTCGAAGAACATTTTCTCCAGATCAGAAAGGTTCCAGAGATCAGAAAGGTTCCAGGAACGGTTGAGATCAGAAAGGTTCCAGGAACGGTTGGACCAGACTCACGACGCCACCAGTAACTGACGATTTCCTGATGCGATCGTTTCGGCGAGCTTCCTGGACCACCAGCCGTTCGAAGACATCAGTGCTTGTGCGGCGCAGAGGGAGGCCTGTGGGGGATCCACTCGATCGAGGATCCAGAGATAGGCCGCCAAGGCGACGTCCCAAGGGTTCTCGTGATCCGGATCGGCCTGGCGCGCGGCGACCTGGTTGAATCGCTCAGCGATGACCAGTGAGTCGTCACGAGACCGGGTACTGGCCAGCAGTTCTTGAACCTCGGGTGCCGAAGCGAGCCCGCGCACGAACTGCCTCATTCCGCTGACCACATTCATCGCGGCCGCGAATTGATCACTCTCAAGTTTCTCGAACACGGTGTCCTGCATCTTACAATCCCTTCCGGTCGGTCCAGTATTCGGCCGGCTTTCCGAGCAGATACGGCACGTCGGACGCGTCGTGGAGATACTCGCCGTCCGCCCCCCACTTGCTGAGGACTTGCAGATAGTCCGTCCCATCTCGCGGATCGGCGATCCTCTTGCGGTGCACCAGTCCCGCATGAGAGATCTCACCGGAGCCGTCTCGATAAACGACCAGGTCCCCGATTTCGGCTTCCTCGGGACCGCGGAGGCGGCGATAGCCGTCCTCTATCAAGATGGTTACGAGGTCGTCCGGATCGACCCAGGTTCTTCGGCTCGCGACGATCAGTCCCACGCAATTATCAGTTGCGGTGATCGAACGCAGCAAGGCGTTGGGATGACTCTGCTTCATGAGATCCACGGCACTTTGCAGAGAAAGCCTGGGACGCTCCTTGCGCGGCTCGTTCGGGATCGATCGTCTCGTCCTGGTTTCAAGGGCCAGAGGTGGTTGCTGCGCCACGATCAACCGACTCCCAATTCCTCAGATCGGAAGAGGTTCCAGTTGAAGAGGTACCAGAAACCGTTGTATCGACCATCCCGGCACCAGGCGGCACACTCAAGCGGGAACCCCTCTCCTGCGCCTCTCGACGATCGCACCAAGACTCACGACGAGCAGGACCCACCAAGGTCTCTCCTGGACGAAATTCGTGTAAGCACTTTGGTATTTTAGTAATCTCACTCTCGCCGCCGCCGTCCCCTCGGAGAAGGCGGGAATCCGGGCAATCGTCCTCCCGAGTGGATCGACCACGGCGCTCAGGCCGGTGTTGGTCGCCCGCACCAGGAAGCGCCGATTCTCGATGGCCCGGAACGCGGCGATCAAGTGATGCTCGTCGGGAGCGACCGAGTGCCCGAAACAGGTGTCGTATGTCAGATTCACGAGGAGTTCCGCGCCGGCCAGCGTCGCCGTGCGCGACAGCGCGGGGAGGGTGTCTTCGTAGCAGATGATGGGAGCGAGCTTCAGGTTGTATCCCGTGCCGTCCTTCCGGTGCATCGGGTAGTCCAGCACCTTGGCTTCCGTGCCCGCGGTGAAGATGCAGGCGCCGGGATTCATCTCTCCGAGCCACGGGAAGACGGAAGAGAAGGGCATGTACTCACCGAACGGGATCAGGATCTGCTTGAAATAGGGCGGGGGGACCGTGCCGTCGGGATGAACGGCGAAGGCGGCATTGTACCGTTTCTGACCGCGATCCTGAGCATAGGTGCCGACCAGGAATGCCGAGCCGTTTCCCATCCACGGCAAGACCGGTGCATTTCGCACCGAGCCGATGTCGGCGGGGAGGAAATCCGGGATGGCACCCTCGGGCCAGACGATCAAGGCATTCGCGCGGGCGGCCTTCCGGCTCAGCTCGTGGAGTTTCATGACGTTTCGTCGGACCACGTTGAGGTCGAATCTCTTGGCGATGGGGATATTCCCCTGCACGAGGATGATCTCCTGCTCTTCGCCACGAGGCGAGGAGAAGGTCCGGATCATGACCAGACCATAGCCGAGCGAAAGGCCGAGGAGAATCACGGGGATGAGAAAACTCCTCCGCCGTTCCTGGAAAACGATCGCCCGTACGCCCACTTCGGCGAGCCAGAACATGAGGAAGGAAACGAGCATCGCGCCGCCGATATCCGCGATTTGCACCAACGGGGTCAACGCGATCTGCGTGTGCCCGTAGTGCCACGGAAAGAGACGGATCGCGAGGAACTCGGACAGGACCAGCGCGGTTGGGGACCGCAGCGCGTGGGCGTCGAAGGAGGGACCGAGGTTGTGATGGATGAAGGCGAACAGGAGGAACTGCACCGCGCTGAGGACAACGAAAGCCGTGAAGATCATCGCCGCGAGAACCGCGCCCATTCCCGCGAAGACCGAGACCGTGTCATACACCCAGTAGAATCCCAGGGAACAGCAGACGAGGCCGCAGCAGTAAGCCGGCAGGTAGGACCGCCGCATGCGTACCGCGTAGACGAGCAGGAATGCCGCGCTCCAGCCGAGGAGGGCGCTCGCGACGGTTCCCGGGAGCCACCACGCCACCGAGATGGCCGCGCCACTGCTGATCGACGCGAGATACACGCGAATCGGGCGCGGCTCGGCCAGGTGTCGCGGTCCCGTCTGACCGGCGATCCTCGAGTGGACGGCCGGCCGGCGTCGCGACCGGGCTGGGGAAACCGTCCCCCCGGGCAGGACACTCGCCAAGAGGCCCATCGCGAAGTCCATGGACAACCTCCATCCGTGGAAGGGGGGACAGGTCGCGATGGGTGATGAACCGGGATGGGCGGCCCGGATCATAGGCCGAAGCCACCCCCGGGTCAATCGCAGATGAGGAGGAAATGCCGTCGTGCCGCTCAGGCCGCGACCACCTCGGTCTCCTCCGGATGGACCCGCATCGGCTGGAGCCGCCAGTAGGTCAACGATCGCCAGAGCCACTCGGCCGGGCCGAAGCGGAAGGACTTCAGCCAGATCGGGCTGACCACGAGCTGGACGATCCAGATCGCCAGCACGATCGCCGCCAGGCCAGTGCGATGGATCGTGCCGAAGAGGCCAAAGCCGTAGCCGTAGAAGAGCGTGGTGCAGACGATCGAATGGGTCAGGTAGTTGCTCAGAGCCATGCGGCCCACGGCGGCCAGCCGTCGGGTGAGCCAGGAAAGCGCGCCACTCTGGATGATCAACATGAGGAGGCCCACATGCCCCAGCGCCACGATCAGGCTGCCGAAGGCATTGTAGAAGATGCCGCCGTGGAGCTCGTATTCCAGCGTGAATCGATGATTGATCAAGGCGATCGCGTCGACAACCATCAGCGGCAACCCGATGCCGTAACCCAGGCCGGCCATCCACCAGTAGAATCGCCGCGACCGGGTCGCGGAGAAGACCCCCAGCTTCATCAGGCCCATGCCCAGCAACATCCGGCTGGCGGCGAACAAGCCGGCGCCCAGCAGGAAGCCGATGGTCTGTTCCATCAGGAGGTCGAACGCGCGGTGCTTGACGATCCCGGCATAACCGCCCCGATAGACCGCCAGCTCCTTGGCCCACTCCTTGGCCTCTTGCTCGGGCGTGGGCGCGATCTCTTTCTGGAGGTTGTCCTTCCAGAGGTCATGGATCCGCTTGTCGAACGAGGTGGGGGTCTGGCCGGCCCTGGTCTGGGCCTCGACCCGCGCCGCCGTGGCCTTCATCGCATCGAGCCCCACGGCGATCCCCAGGACGATCGGCACGAGGCACAGCATGGCCGCGATCCCCAGGAGGATCAGCGTCCGCGGGGTCTGGTTCCGGAACAGGTGGAGGAACAGCCCACACTCGGCGTAGAGCACCAGGATGTCGCCGTCCCAGATCAGGTAGGCATGGACCAGCCCGAACAGGAGCAGCCAGAGGACGCGGCGATAGTAGACCCAGCCCACCCGGGCGCCCCGCGCCGCGGCCCGCTCGCCCATCAGCACCAGCCCCGCGCCGAAGAGCATGGAGAAGATCGTCATCATCTTGCCTTCAAACACCAGGTGATTGAAGAACCAGATGACGCGATCGAGCCCCTCGAAGCCGCCGCCGCGGAGCGGGTTGTCATACGCCGGCCACGGCCAGGCGAAGCCGACGATGTTCATCGCCAGGATGCCCAAAAGCGCGAACCCCCGCAGCGCATCGACGGCGAAGAGCCGCTCGGCCTCCGAGACCGGCGCGACGGGTGCGGCATCCCCCGCGACCGCGGCGGCCGATCCCTCCCTCGCGGCCGGCTCGGTGTCAAGCATCGTCGGTTCCAGCTCCGGCCCTCGGGCTTGCACGTCGAGCGACATGGCGCGTCCTCGCGATGAGTGAGACGGGCGAGTTGCTCCCGTTTCCCGCCCGACTCGGAACCATGATCCGGGCAGGGGTGAGTTTATCAGGACTTTCGAGATCAGACCAGGATGGGTGATTGGGGCTTAATCCGATCGCCGCGGTCGGCGACCGGCCCCGGTTGGATGACGACCCCAAAGGGATTGCTCTCGCGTTCCTCGAACAAGACTTCCTCCCCGAAGATGGATCCGGGCCGGGGAGTCGTTGCGATCCCCTTCGCGGACGCCACACCGGATCATGGGGAATCGGCTCTCGGGGCGGCGTGGGCCTGCGACGGCACGGCACCCGTGCCGATGCCCGGGAGATGGATCATTTCGGGGCTGATCCCGTTCTCGAGCTGCCGGAATGCCTTCTCGTAGCGATCCGCCCGGGCGCTCCGCCGTGATGAGTCGAAGCGGGCCAGCGCGCTGAGCGTGTAGAACTGCCAGATTGCCTTGCAGGCCCGGGCCCATCGTTCCGCATTCATCCCGAAGTGGGCGGCACAATCCGCCGGCGTGAGGACCGGCGCCGGAGACGACGCGGGCCAGCCGAACGCCCGCCGCGCGTGCAGTTCCTGAAGGATCGTCCGAGACAGAGCCGTGTATCCAATGAGTGACGGGTGGTGGCCGTCGGCGAAGAACTTGTCCGCGACGGTGCCGTGCGGGCTCAGCTTCCGGAGCACCTCCGGCGCGTCGACCAGGATCGCCCGCGGATGTCGTGCGGCCACTTCATGATAGGCGTTGAGGAAGTCCGACATGCAGCGGACCGGGAAGCCGTCGCAATCGCGCGCCGCCACGTAGTGCTGGTTCGCCTCCTCCCCCTGGCCGGTCGCCTCGAGCAAGCGGGCCAGGCGGTAGTGGGCCTCGGCGAACTTGGGCTGGCGTGCCAGCAGCGCACGATAGGCGGCGATCCCCTGGATGGGGTCGGTCCCCTCGGTCTGCCGGGCGGCCTGGAACTCCCGGGTAAACTGCGCGCGCTCCGCTCGCGTCGTCTGCGGGGGCAGGAACGACCGGTTCGGCTCGAAATGGGCATCGTTCGCCGGCGGAGGCACCAGCACCATCAGGGCACCCAACCCCTCGCAGTAGGCCGTGATCGTTTCCAGTCGCGTGCGGAACTCGTGCAGTCGCTCGGCGTACTCGGCGGCGGTGTAGACCGGCACGTCGACCAAGGGGCGGATGGCGTCCCGCGGGGGTGGCTGTGCGATACGGTAGATCTCGATGGTTTGCTGGATGAGCCGGCAGAGGGGGGAATAGTCGCCCGCGGAGCGTTCGACGGTCACTCGGGCCGGGGGCGTCTCGTCGGCGTAATGGAGCGGGCTGCGTTTCCAGTTATAGCGGCTGTCGAATTCGTTGTGCCCGGCGTAGAGGATCACGAGGTCCGGTCGGCGCTCGAGGCCACTGAGCAGGTTGTGGGCCATCTCCAGTCTGATCCCGAGGCGAGCCAGGGACTCGACCCGGAATCGCCGGCGGGGGATGGCCTCCTGGAGCTTCCAGGCGACGATCTTGCCC
>JAJPJC010000283.1 GCA_021324445.1 Isosphaeraceae bacterium | reverse complement strand
TGCGTGCAGCCATTTTCCAGTGTATTCAAAGTATGCTGATTTCGCGCTCGAATCAGGAATCGCTGTAAAACAAGCCGTTTCCGGAGGTTTAAAGCGGGACGATCTCTTTAGCCGTGGGGAGTGTCAATCCGAGGGGCAGGGCTTGCCGCCGGAGGCGGCGGCCATCCGCTCCTTCATCTGCTCGGGCGTGGGGTCTTCCAGGTGCGTGGCGATGCTCCAGTGGTGCCCGAACGGATCCACCAACTTGCCGAAGCGATCGCCCCAGAACATGTTCGCCAGGGGCATGGTCACCGTCGCTCCCGCCTCCACCGCCTGGTTGAAGACGGCGTCGGCGTCGGTGACGTACAGGTGGAACGACACGGGCGAGCTGCCGTTGGGCCCGGTCGAGCCGTGCTCGGGGAACTCATCCACCAGGAACAGCCGCGAGTCGCCGATCTGGAGGTCGGCGTGCGCAATCCGGACGTCGCCGTTTGCCCCCGGCATAGGCATCCGGCTCAGCTCCTTCGCGCCGAAGGCCCGCTTGTAGAACTCGATGGCCTCGGCGGCTCCCTTGATGACCAAGTGCGGCGTGATCGTGTGCAGCCCCTCGGGAATCGGATTCGCCATCGTCCCCTCCCCATCAGTGAGTGTTCCCGACTCGCTCTGTCCACATGAACAGATCCGGTGCCGGGTTCGTGGATTCAAACCAGGTATCGACCGTTTGTCAACGCCTGTACAGTCATTTTTCCAAAAAAGGGGGTCTCCGCATGATGGCATGCGGGATCGGTCCGGATGCCAGGGGAGTCTTGAGCGAACCTTCCTCACTCGACCGGCCGCAAGTCCTTGCCGGCCAAGCCGGGATAGTCCGCTCCGTAGCGCAGGGCGCTGAAGACGGGATTCACGCCGGGAGGGAGGTGGCCGGTGAAGTCGCCGGGTCCGCCGGCGGCGGATGAGGAAGGTCCGGCCGCCCGGCTGGGGCCGCCCGGGGCGGGGCCGCCGCGGTCGAAGTCGTGCCTCGCTTTCGCCAACAGCGCCTTCTGGCCGGCCGTGAGGATCTCTTCGAGCTGCTCGTCCACCTGCTTCTGAAGCTCGGCCAGCTCCTTCTGCTGCGCGACGGAGAGCTTCAACACGACCTGCCGGGAGAGCGACATGATCCGGCCGGGTGCGGCGACATCGCCGGAGGCGATGGCCCGGGAACCGTCCCTTTCCCGCAGACGCGCCTGCTGCGCCTCGGAGAGAATCCGCTCGAGCCGGGCGTCGACTTCATGCTGGGTTTTATCCAGGTCCCGGGTCTGTTGCGGAGACAACTTGAGCGTTTCCCGCACCGGGGAGGTCAGGATTTCCTGCGGCCGGGGCGCGGCCCCCAGCCGGTCCGGGGGAGGACCGTGCCTGTCCGATCCCGAGGCGGCGAGGTGGCTTATGGTCTGTTTCCAAATGACCTCCTTCTCCGGCGTCACCTCGAAGATCAGTCCGGACACGCCATTACAGATGAGCGTGTCGCCGTTGGGGAGGCGCTGGGCACTGGACAGTAGCGGGGCGGCGAAGTCCGTCTTCCTGGGCGTGCTGTAGCTCCAGACCGGCCGGGGCGGCCCATACGCCGACGCCGGCTTGCGGACGTATCGACCCCCGGTGTCGACGGGAACGATGATCTCGTCCACCGACGAATACTCGACTCCCGGCCGGCCGATGCCGTTGTTGAAGACCAGGACGTGCCCTGCGCCGGGACGGCCCCGCGGAATCCAGTGCGCGCCATGCGGGGCGAAGAGCTGCTGATCGCGCGCCGTGCCGGCTCGATACGCCTGGGGGTTGCCCCATCGATAGAGCAGATCGCCACCCATTTGACTCCGACCGCCCGTGTGCCCCTTGGCCTCGGCCGAGGTGGTGCTGTGGTCGATGATCCAGAACTCGCTGAAGGCGCGCACGGTCAACAGGATCTGGTCGAGCTCGGGGTCGTAGGCCACCGCGTTGATGTGAGTCCAGTCGGCCATGACCGCCGGGCGCCCGCGCGCGGCCGGAGCACCCAGGTACCCGATGCTCCTGAGCGTGTTGAGTTGGGCCTTCCTTCTGGCTTCCTCGACCGGGGTTTTCCGCGCGTGCGACACCTCGGACAGGAGCGTCTGACCGAAGTTGATGTCGATCCGCTCGGGATGTGCCGCCACGTCGCCGTGGTTGGCCAGGGACGGATCGTGGTCTTGAATCAGATGGTCCCAGACGTGCCACTCCCACACGACCTCTCCGGTCGTCGCTCCCGTCGGCTTGATCTCGAGGACCGAGTCGACCAGCCAGGGGCCATCCACGGATTCGCGACTGCGTCCGGCGGCCAGGATGTCTTCGGCGGTCTTGATCTCCCAGACGATGACGAGGACATTTCCGTTGGGCAGCTTGGCAAGGTCGTGGTGGGGAACTCGCGTCTCGTCGTGGAGCTTGAAGTCCCAGACGAGCGCGCCGTCCCAGGTGAATTCCTGGACCCGTCCGCCGGCCTGGGGACCGCCGAAGAGTCGCTCTTCCCGGGGAAGCTGTCCGGCGCGGAGCAAGTGGCCGTTCTCAAGCAAGTACGCGGCCTGGCCCGCGATGTATCGGCTCTGCCAGGTCCGCACGACCTTTCCCTGCATGTCGATCAGGTGCGTCCTGGTCGAGAGTACGGGCGCAACCAGGGTATACCCGGGATACGGTTTCCCGGACCCGGGAGGCGGCTTCGGTTGGTCGCGGAGCATCACGAGCCACCGGGTCAGGGCCATCAAGAGCGCGACCGCCAGGACCAGCCACACGCTGACTTTCGTGGCGAGAACCATCCCTCGTCCGAGCCGCGAGCCCATGAAAGGGTTTCTCCCCGGTTGAGCGTTCGGCGACACCCCGAGTGAGCTCCGGCGATGCGGTGTTCCTCGATCGCTCCGGAGCGGTCCTCAACGCCGATTTCACTCAGAGTATAACCCGGCGCCCTCGAGATTGGCTTCGGCCAACGGGGGCCGGCGGGGATTCGCCGAGATCATCGCGATCGAGTCCGGCCGTCGCGTCGTCAGTCACTGCCGATCAGCACGAAGGGTGCCCAGTAATAGGGGTGTTGATATTGAGGATCCCTCATGAGGGCGAGCTGGGCCTGGCGCAGGGCGTTGGCCTTCGAGGGCCGGGACGTGCCGTCGGCAGGATGGAGTCGCGACGCGAAATCGATCATGAGCCGTGCCGAACTATCGGAGCGGATCTGCCAGTGCGTGACCAAAGTACTCGGTGCTCCCGCGACGGCCAGGGCCCAGGATAGGCCGAGGATGCCTTCGCCGTTGAGCCGTTCACCTCCGGCGGTCGAGCAGGCGGAGAGGACGACGAGGTCGCCCCGAAACGCCAGATCCATGATCTCGTAGGCGTGGAAGTTGCCGTCCTCCTTGCCGCTGGCACCCAGGGCCACGTAGGAATTCAGCGGCTCTCCCGTGTCGAGGATCCCGTGCGTGGCGAGATGGACGATGGCCGATCGGCCGATTCTCGCTTTCGCCTGTTCCTCGGTGGCTCGGTCGCGGGTCAGGGGCTGCGCGTGGAAACCCCGGGCGATCTGGTTGACCTCGAGTTCGGTGTGGGGAAGCGGCTCGAGGGAGGACCCCGGAGGGTAGGTGGGGAAGCCCATGGCGAGTATCGCGTCAGCGGGCCGCTCAGCGGGCGGGGCCTTCCGCCTCCGGTCGCGGAGCCGGCTCATCTGGAGCAGGGCCGTCACCGAAGGGGCGGAACGGACCGCGTGCCTCTCCAGCAAGTGCTGACCCTTCGGGGTGATCAGCGCCGGGAACGGGAGGATGTGGAGGATCCCGTCGGGTACCAGGACCAGCGGCGCCCCGTCTTTCCAGAGGCCCTCGACCGGGCCGAGGAGCCGGTTGTACAACTCCCGCGCCACGGGCTGATAGTTCGTGTCCCGGGTGGCGCACGCGTTCCAGAGCCGCTGGACGGCATCCTCCAGCGCCGTCCGCTTGATCGGGATGCGATGGGCCGTCAGGCTGACCTCGCGGCCTGGATCGCGGGGAGGCCCCAGGACAAAGAGGAGGGTCTCGTCTTCCCCGATGAGGAAGGACAGGATGCGGAGATCGGGGTTGTGGGCGAGCAGGTCATCGCGAATCTCGACCGGCGCGGCCGACTGGAACTCGGCGCGGCGGGCATCCAGCTCGGGATGAGCCACGACCGTCTGCGTGCGGAAATCGACATAATCGGCCTGAGCCCGCGCGATGCGTTCTTTGAGTGACTCGACGGCCGCCGGGTCGGCATCGGGGAGCGACTGGAGGCGGCGCAGCTCCTTGGGGAGCCGGGTCAACTCGGCGACCAACCCGCGTCCCCGCGCCCGCTCCTGGTCGGTCAACACGGCCCCAAGACTTCCTCCGCCGCCCCGGAGGGCATCCACGAGGGCTCGGGCCTTGGACCGCTCGCTGATGCGGAACGCCTCGGCGGGATCGCCGAGGTGGAGGAGGCAGTCGGCCAGCCGCTGGTAGGGCGTGGTGTACTGGGCGAGGAACCGGACCTGGAGGAGCGGATCGCGGGCCTCGGTGCGAATCGACTCGAGCGCGTCAATGGCGGCGCGATACGCATCGGCGGCTGGTTTCCACCGTCCCCGCGCCCGGTGGAGATCACCCACGCCCCACTGGGTCCGGAAGATGTTCTCGACATCGCCCAGCGATCGGGATAATGCCTGGGCCTGCTGGTAGTTCTCCATGGCGGCGGCATCGTCCCCCAGCTTGCGCCGCACGTCCCCGATGCTGGTCAGGATTCTTGCCGCCTCGACGCGGTCCTGTATCGCCCGACACAGATCCAGCGCCTTCTGGTACCCCTTCAGGGCCGCCGCCAGGTTGTTCTGCGACTCCTCCAGATCCGCGAGGTTCGTCAGCGCCAGCATCTCGCTCGATCGGACGCCGATCGAGCGGGCGAGCGACAGTCCCTCCCGAAAGCGACGCCGGGCTTGACTGGGACGATTCAACATCTTGTGGGAATGTCCGATGTTGATCAGCGAAAGCGCGGCCCCATCCTGGTCGCCGATCGCGCGCTGCACGGCCAGGCTCTCCTCGTATTTGTCCAGGGCTCGCTGGCGATGCCCCGAGATGGCCATCACGAGTCCGACGTTGCCCAGTGTGGCCGCCTTGCCGAACTCGTCGCCGACCTCCTCGAAAATTGCCAGGCTCTTCTGATAGGTCGCCAGGGCATCGGCATAGTGCCCGGTCGAGTCCTGGGCGATCCCCATGGAGTTGAGCACCCGCGCCTCGCCCGCCCGGTTTTCCAGGCTCCGATCGATCTCCAGCGCCTTCTGGAGCTTCTCCATGGCGCCTGGGAAGTCGCCCCGGTTCAGGGCGACCAGCGCGAGATTGATCAGCCCGCGCGCTTCTCCCTCGCGGTCGCCGTTGTGAATCGAGAGTTTCAGGCCCTCATCGAGCGATTTCGCGGCGCGATCGAGGTTGCCCCGGGCCCGCTCGATCATGCCGATGTTGTTGAGGGTCGCCGCCTCGGTGTCCTTTTCGCCAATGGCCCGGGCGATCTCGAGGGCCCGTTCCTGCTGCCGCATCGCGTCGGCATACCGGCCCGTGGCGAGATCGATTCCCCCCAGGTCATTGAGGATGGTCGCTTCCTCGCGCCGTAGGTGCAGGTCGGTCGCAATCTTGAGGGCGCCTTGCTGGTGCTCGCGGGCCCTTGCGAATTCGCCGCGTCCTTGCAGGACGACTCCGAGACCAGTCAAGGCAGTCATCTCGCTCTCCCGGTCCTTGACATCCCGGGCCAGGTTGAGCGCCTTCCGGAACGCGTCGAGCGCCTGCCGATGATCGCCGACCTTCTGGCTCATCTCGCCGACTTGCTCCAGCAGGGCAAGCTCGAGCGGCCTCTGGCCGGCCTTTCGGGCGGCTTCCAGCAGCGACGTGTAATGCGCCCGGGCGTCCCTGTAGCGCGCAGTCGATGCATACATCGCGGCGATGCCCACGTTTGCCTTGGTCTCGAGATCCTCGTTGTTGATCTCCCTGGCCAGCGCGGCAACCCGGCGGAATGCCCGCAGGGCGAGCCCGGTCCCGCCGGATTCGCTACGGATCCGGGCCAGGCTGTAGAGAGCCCGGGCCTCGCCCCGTTTGTCATTCAGGTCGTGATAGATCCTCGCGCTGGCCTCCTCATCCTTCTCGGCCTCGGCAAAGCGTCCCTGCACGCGCTTGACATCACCCAGATTCCCCAGGGCCCTGGCGAACCCGAGCGGATCCTCCGCCTGGCGGGCGCGGTTCAGGCTCTCCGTGTACGCCGCAATGGCCGCATCGAACTGGCCCATCCTGGACCGGAGGGTGCCCAGGTTGTTGATCGCCCCGACCTCGACATCGGTGTCGCCTGCGCCCCGGGCGACCACCCGGCATTCCTCGAATGTCTTCAGGGCAGCCTCGAAGTGTCCCTGGGCCTGCTGGACGCCGCCGAGGTTGCCGAGCGTCCGCGCGATGCTGGGATCATCCTTGGGGACCATCGCGCGCTTGAGGGCGAGGCTCGCCTCGAGATCCCGGGTGGCGTCGTCAAGCAGGCCCAGCTCCTTCTCGCAGAGCCCGGCGTTGTTCAGCGCCTGGGCTTCCATGGTCTTGTTCCTGTCGTGGCGGGCCATCTCCAGGAGTTGCCGGTAGATCGCCAGGCCCTCGCGGGGGTTCCCGGATGCTCGGTGGGCCTCGCCCATGCGGTCCATGACCTCGGCCTCTTCCATGGTCTCTCGCAAGTCGTGCCAGAGCTTGCGGCTGGCCTCGAAGTCGCGAATCGCCTCGGCCGTCTCGCCGGACGACTGGGAGATCTGGCCCAACCGACTGAGGATCTCCGCCTCCGACCTCCGGTCGGCCAGGTCGTGGAAGAGCCGTGCGGCCAGCCGGCCGTTGATTCGAGCCGGTGCTGTCCGGCGCAGACGGTTCATCATCTCCGAGCACTGAGAATAGCTCTCGGCCAGCTTCCTGCGATCACCCAGCTCCTTAGCCACTTCGATCGCGATTCGGTTGAGCTCCAGGGACCGGTCGCTCTGCCCGCTCGCCTCGGCACGAAGGGCGCTGCGGTTGAGGACGTTGACCAAGAGGGGCGCTCGCAGCTTTGCGTCGGCCTGCAACAATCGGGTGCGAGCCTCCCAATCCGGGGCATCCGCGAGGGCCTGGGCCAGCTCAGTGAACGGGTTGGAACGCTCCCACCAGAGCCAGGCCCCGCCCTTCTTCTGAAACCGTGCGTCCCAGATCACTTGCTCGAACTCGGGCGGCCGCCCCTTCGCCCGGCGCATGCCCAAGGCGAACTCGACACGAACCGTCGCTCCTTCCGGACGGAGATCCCACCTCGACAACTGCAAGTCCCGGACCTGGATGTCGCCGGAGGAACTGAAGGTTGTCTGGAGGCCATCCTTGACGTCGGCGAATTGGGGCGAATCGGCCGACCAGCAGGCGAGGACGCCCTCGGGATCCTTCCGGGCGAACGCCGCGAAATGACGCTCCACGAGCCGCCGGATCGCGGCCCGGTCGTCCGCCACCTGCGCGACCGTCACTCCGGGTTGTCCGACAACCGTCAGGGCCAAGAAACCGAGCACGCGAAGGGCCGCCTGGAGTTGCCGCATGGTTGAGTCGATCTCCGATCCCTTGGCCGGGTTTATGACGTCCTGGGAAAGCCAGGCACGCCGTCTGCTGGGGGCTGCGCCGGCCGACGCCGGCACCGACCCCACGAGTGCCGGCGCCGGCTGGTCCGTGAATTCCAGGTCTCTCAATCGAGGGCCTTGATCATGGCGCGCACGGCCCGTTGGTCGAGCTTGCCGGATCCCCAGGCGGGATTGGGAGCGTTGCCCACGAAATTATCGCCGCGCCACGTGGAGTTCTCCCGGATCAATTCCTTGATTTCCCCCGTCGTCAGGTCGGGCTTCTTTTGCAACAGCAGGGCGATGATCCCCGCGGTGTAGGGGGTTGCCGCACTTGTCCCGTTGAAGACTTGATAGCGCCCTGTTGAGTCGCGGAGCAGGACCTTGACGTTCATCGGTGCGCTGGCGGTGAAGAACTGACCCGGGGCCGCGACATCGGGCTTGATGGCTCCGCCCCGGAGGGGTCCGGGACTCGAGTAGGACGACAACGCCCCGATCACCAGCGCGGCCCCTGGACGGAACTGGTCGCCCAGTGCGAGCTCCCGCCCGAAGATGTCAAAGGTCTCGTTGAAGTTATAACTGCCCACCGTGATGGCGTTCCGGCACGTGCCCGGGGTGGCGACCAGGTGATCGAACCGGGCACTCTTCGTGTCGAACGAGGCTGCGCCCCTGCTGCTCGCAAGATAGGCCTCGGCCGAAACCTCGCGGCCTTTCGGGCTCTCGATCGTCAACTGGCCCGGGCCGGCGCCGAGGTTGATCACCCAGACGACTTGCCGTGTGATCCGGTGGAAGTAGTCCTGGACCTGACTCTCGGCGGTCCCCGGAAGCGTGACCTTCAAGTCATCCGTCCGGTCCGTGTCGAAGAAGATGGAGAGAGTCGCAACGTCTGTCGCGCCCCAGGATAGCTCTGTCGTCCGGGCCGCCGGCCCGAGGCGGATCGACGCATGCGTCGACGCCTGGCCTTCATTCCCCGCGGCGACGCAGAGGATGCGTCCCTTCTTATCCGGAGGAAAACGGGCGTCGAGCTGGCGCTCCTCGACTCGAAAGCCGTCGTGGCCCCCGGCCTGACCCCCAAAGCTGCAGGAAAGGACCAGCGGTCGATTGCCGGCCTTCTCATCGAGCCAACCGCAGATGCAATTCAGGAGGTACGCGTTCTCGAGCGAGGGGCCTTCACCGATCCGGACGGCGATCAGGGACGCCTCGGGGGCGACCCCGGCGTACCTCCCACGGCTGCTATTCCCGTTTCCCGCGGCAATCCCCGCACAGGCCGTGCCGTGGCCATGGGTGTCCCAGACCTGAAGAGCCGGTCGTGGTGATCGGAGCTCGGCTGTCAGCTCCTCTTGCGTAGAGATGCGCCCGATCGGGGCACCACTGGGGTAGCGAACCGGAGGGGCGTTCTCCGGGACTTTGCCCGGGTTTTCCTCGTAGGGGAATCCCAGAGTATCCCAGAAATAGAGCAGTCGCGACTCCGGCTGGCCCTTCGTGTCGTACGTGATGAAGTCGGGGTTGCGAAAGTCCAGCCCGCTGTCGATGATCGCGATGATGACTCCCTTTCCCCTGAGCTCCTTCCCCAGGCCATTCCGGATAATCGACTCGGCCGCGGCGCGGCTCCGGAGACCCTCGCCGATCCGGGGCGGAGGGGCGCTGGCTGAGCCCGCATGCTCGACCCAGACCAGAGCGGGGTCCAGGATCAGTTGATCCAGGACCGTGAGATCAGCCAGGAAGAGGTCTGCGAACCGATCGAACTTCGTGATGACGGTCGTGCCCAGTGCGTGGAAACGGCGGCAGGCGTCGGCATCCGTGAACTCGACGTTGACGACCGGGTAGATCCTGACCTGGTCGGCGACGCGCGACAACCAGTGCGCCGCGGTGCTCGCAAGCTGGGTCCGTTCGGGGGCGCGACTGGCTTCCTGGCCCCGCGCGATCAGCCTCGTGATCTCGGCATGGTCGGCGGGCGAGATCTTCGTCGCCGACACGGATGGCGTCGAGGCTTGGCCGGCTCCCGAACCGGACGGAGTTTGACCCCTCACGATTTCGGGGCCGAGCATGCAAACCAGGGTGAGATAGAGGCCCCGCCATTTCCAGGTCGGACGTTTCATCGAGAGGCCCCTGGCATTCCTCGGAGTCTTTGGCCTTTTCTCTCCCTGACGCGTCCGGATGTTAAGGTAACCTGCCTCAGTAAGCAAGCAGGTGGCTCGAGTCGATGCACGGCTCCGCGAGCCAGGGCTCCTGGGGCGAATCGATCGACTAATTCCGTTCTGGTGGCACATTGCCGTACGACCAGGGCTTCCCCCGGAAGGGAGGACGGCGGGGAGGCTCGGGGACGCGACCCGGGGTGAGCTGCCGCGCCAGCGCGATGCCGGCGTCGCGCATCTGGGTGCCCGCGGTGATCTCGAGGTTGCTGTAGCTGGTCAGGCGCGTCTCGTAGCCACCACCCTGCGGGCCGAAGGCCTCCTCGGTCGGCACGTAGCCGACGCAGCCGTTGGCCAGCGACACGGGAAACGTGAACGGGAACCCGCTGGCGGCCTTGATCTCCAGCCCGTACCGGCAGAAGTATTCGGCGGGGGTCGTCACGAACACCGCGGGTCCGACCTGCACGGCCTGGACCTCGACCTCGGCCCTGGGGTTCTTCTTCAACAAGGCGTCGAGGACGACCGTCTCCTTGGCGAATGTCCAGGTCGTGTCGTCCACCTTCTTCTTGTCCCCCTGGACGATCTCCAGGGCGTCCTTGAGGTGCTGGGCTGACGGTCCGCGGCGCGGGACCTCCCAGATCCGGGTGCGGGCGGTCACGGGGGCGAGGACGCCGGGCTCCATGGTCAGCAGGACTTTCAGGGCTTCGGCACCGACCTTGCCGCCGACGATCTGGGCCCAACGCTCGCCGCCTGGATACTGATAGGCGCTGCGGTTGTCGACCTGGGTGATGTCGCCCGAGGCGCCGGCCAGGAAGACGACGACGCTGTTCTTGCCGTAATAGCCCTGGATCGCCCGCTCGAGGTAGTGGATGTAGTTGGCCGAGATGCCGCCGGGGCTGGTGGTGGCGTGACAGGCGAAGTTGACGATGCAGCCGAGCAGCCGGTGGGGATCCTTGGCGTCCCAGGCCCCGATCACGCCGACCTCCGGATCCACCGGCCCGGCCGGCTCGACAATGTCCGGGTTGCCCAGACCGGGATGGGTGACCGTGCGGCCGTCACGCATCCGGAAGCGGCGATTGAATGCCACCGTGGGCTCCAGGCCCTTGCCCACGCCGGCCCGCGCGGCCGCGCGGTGCTCGTCGGCGTCGCCGATCGCGTCGACCAAGGCTTGCTCGACCCGGGCCAGATACTTCGGATCCGCGAGGGTCGACTGCTCGTAAGCCAGTCGCTGGACCAGGGGCGAGGCATGGTCGTACTCGCCGCGGAGCGTCCAGACGATCGGCCCCGATGAGTGCGAGTGCGAGGCGCCGATCAGGATCGACTGGGCGGGGATCCCCGTTTTGCGCTGCACGGCCTGGCGGACCTTCACGACGGTGTCCCGGCGGATCCCCAGGGCGTCGATGCCCACGAGCGCGACCCGAGATTGGCCGTCATCGAAGACCGCCGCGCGGACCTTGCACGGGTCGTGGATCGAGCGGTGGTACGCCTTGCCGTAGCCCCCCGGGGCCTCCATGCCGATCTCGGGCGTGATGTCCCTCTCGGCGAAACCGGCCTTGAAGGCAACTGATGGCGGGTCGGCTCCATGGGCGAGCGAAGCCGCCAGGAATATGAGGAACGCGAGCACGCCGAGGACGCCGCTGACATCTTTGAAATTGTGGGCGAGTGAATCCATCATGGCCCGATGGAACAAGATCAACTCACGAACGAAGGATTGTCTCGTCATGGTGTGGTCTCCGAGGGCGGGCCGCCCTCGCCTTTGAGGTAGGCGAGCAGATCGGCGAACTCCTGGCGGGTGATGGTCTTCTCCAGACCCTGGGGCATCAAGGACTGGTTGCTGGCGGCGACCTCGTCGATCTCGCCGCGGAGGAGGGTGTCTTCCTTGCCGAGCGGCTGGCGGAGCGTGAGGCTGGCCGGCGTCTCCGACGTGATCAGCCCGGTCAGCACGCGCCCGTCCCTGGTCGCCACGGTGTAGGCGGCGAACCCCGGGGTGATCTCCAGGTCCGGGACCAGCAGGTGGAGCAAGATGGCCTCCTTGGGCTGGTTGCGGATGCCGAACAGGTCGGGTCCAACGGCCGAACCTTCCTGGTCCAACCGGTGGCACTGGGCGCATTCGCGGCGGAAGACCGCGCGGCCCCGCGCCGGCTCGGCCGGGAGGGCGACCACGTCCTTGTACGCCTGGTAGACCTTGGCCCGGTCGCCCTGGACGGTCCCGAAGAGCGCCTCGGCGCGGCGGCGGATCTCCGCGTCGGGCTGCCGCGACAGCGAGCGCCGATGCTGGGCATCGATGGCACCGGCCGGCACGCGGCCCTCCTCGATCGCGGTCAGCAGGCCGGGCAGGTGATCCGAATGGGCGAACAGGGCCGAGAGCACCTCGTCGCGGAGCGAGGGCGGATATCGCGCGAACCGCCCGGCCGCCAGGAGCGATGCGGCCACGCGCGGGTCGCGATGCATGGCCAGGGCGCGTACGGCCGCGGCCTCCAGGCCGCTCGGCTCATGCGGATCAACCAGGTGGAGCAGCACCGCGCCGGCCTGGTCGAAGCCGGCGAAGGCCAGGAGGCCGACGGCCGTGCGCCGTCGATCGAGTGGCTCGGTGTCATCCGCGGCGATCCGCTTCATCGCCGCGACGAGCGGGTCGATCGGGTCCGCCGGGCTCCTGGTCGGCTCCGCCATCGCCGCGAGGACATCCCCCGCGCCCCGAGACGCCAGGCGGCTCCGGGTCGCCGCCGCGAGCCCGGTCAGCAGGGACGCTTGCTCCAGCGGGGCGAACCCGGCCGGCTTCGCCATGATGAGGCTGACCAGTCCGCTCCAGGCCTCCCTTGGCTGGCTTGCCCCCAGGATGCGCCCGAACTCGCTGAGCAGCTCCGACGGCAACACCTCATTGCTGCGCGGCAAGTCCCGCAGCGCGGTCAGGACGTCCCGCTCGCGACCGGTCACCGCGCTGAAGACCGCGGCGCGCGCCCAGCGGTCGGAGCCGTCGCGGGCGGCGATCCGCGCCAGCGCCCGGGCGACCGGATCCGGGGAACGCGCCCCTCGGCTGGCGGTCGCGCCCAGGGTGATCGCCGCCTGGAATCGCACGCGGGCATCCGGGTCCTCGGCCCGCGGCAGGACGTCGGCCAGCCAGGCGGTCTGGCGCGCCAGCCGGGGCTCGGCCAGTTGCAGGGCGTGTTCCCGGACCGGCGCGGCCGGATCGCCCAGCGCCTGCCGGACCAGGTCGTCGCTCAGGGCGTCCAGGGCCTCCAGCAGGCGGAGGGCCTGCACGACCGTCGGCGGCGATGCGTGCGGGTCCGCGGCGATCGACCGCAGCGGGTCGATTGCCTTTCGGTCCCGCCGCTCCAGCAGCAGCCGGTGGGCCGTATCCCGCCACCAGCCGTCCGGGTTGCGGAGGACCTCGCAGAGCTGGGCCGTGGATCGGGAACCGAGGTCGACCTGCCGGAGCCGGCGCAGCTCCTCCGGCCGGGCGTCGTCGCGGACCACGCGCCAGATGCGGCCCATCGTCTTGCCGCTGTCGAAGTCGGTCCGCTTGCGGATCTCCACCGGCAGGTAGTCCGGGTGCTCGATCGTCTTGCGATACATGTCCACGACGTAGAGGGCCCCGTCGGGACCATGCGCCAGGAAGACCGGCCGGAACCAGTCGTCGCGGCTGGCGAGGAACTCGACCCCGTCGCGCGCCGGGCGCGCCGTGAAGGTCGCACCCCGCGGCTGGAGTCGATCGAAGTGGACCAGATTGCCGGTCGGGTCGCAGGAGAAGACCCCGCCCCGATAGGAGGCGGGCAGACCGGTGCCGCGGTAGACGGTCACGCCGCAGGCGGCCGTGAAGGTCCCGGCGTGCGAGTCGGCGGTGGTGATGTTCCGGCTGATCGGGAACAGCCGGGCCGCGGCACCGTGCCCCTTCAGCGGCTCGGGGACCATCTCGGCCGGGCAGTTCTGAACCGTCTCGGAGAATGCGAGATAAGGATTGCGGCGCAGGGCCTGCGACGCGATCACCACGTGCTGCACCTGCACCCGGTTGTAGCAGATGAACCGCCGCCCGAAGTCGTCGAAGGTCAGGCCGTACTGGGCACCCCCGTCGGCCGCCTCCCAGGCATCGCCCTCGGGTCGGAAGCGGAAGTCGGTGCGGCCGAGCACGACCGCCGGCCGACCTGGGGCTGCCGGCGAGACCACCTTGCCGCCGGTCAGCCCGCTGGTGAGATAAATCCAGTTGTCGATCGAGAGGCTGGGGTGGCTGACGCGCAGTTGGGTGCTGCCGGTGGTGGCGAAGCCCGTGAACAGGACGAGCCGATGATCCGCCGTGCCATCGCCGTCGGTGTCGCGGAAGAACAGGACGTCCGGGGCACACGTCACGATCAGGCCATCCCGCCAGGGGAGGACGCCGTTGGGATACGTCAGCCCCTGGACGAACTCCTGCCGGCGATCCATCCGGCCGTCGCCATCGGTATCCTCCAGCCGGGCAATCCGGCCGGCCGGCGGCTGCCCGGGGCCAGGACCGTTGGGATAGCCGCGGTTCTCGGCCACGTAGAGGCGGCCCCGATCGTCGAAGGCCATCGCCACCGGGCTCTCGATCATCGGCTCGGCCGCGACCAGCTCCACCCGCAGGCCGGACTCGCACTGGAAAGACCGAGCCTCGCTCTCAGGGCGGAGCGGCCCGGCCGCCGCCGTTTCCGGGCGAGCCGGTTTCGTGCGGCTGGCCGGCGGCTGGGCCCAGGCCGCGGGTCCGGTGACCCCGACAGCCAGAAGGACCGTCAGCAAGCCGACCATGCGGTCTCGGAGCGTGCGCCGCAGTAGCATCACTGGAGACTCCTCCCGGCGCGGCGGGGATGGCCCGCGCCTGATTCTGGGACCCGGTCGCCTGGGACCCAAGATATTCGCCGGCACGAACGAAGCTCAAGTCGTCGGTCGGGCTTTCCGCCTGACATTCCGTTTCCGTCAGGCTGAAAGCCTGACCTACGTTCGGGCCGAGATCCTACCTGGGCACCGGTGCGCAGCGCTGGCCTTCGTTTCCCGGGCCGAGTACAATCGTCCTAGCCAGGCTGGGGGGACTCGGCCGTAAGCGGGGAGGCCAAAGGCCCTGGCGGCCGGACGCCGGGCGGATGGGGTTGCCTCCCGGGCGCTGTCGGGCAGGGACGGTCATCGACTCGAGCGAGTCAGGGGTGCGTCGCCGATGGACCTGATGACGGGACCGCTGGTCTGGGCGCAGGCCCCGGCCGCGGGCGTGAATCCCAATTCCTTGGCCCCGCTTGCGTTGCGGCGATGGTTCGCGGGACTGACCCTCTCCTCGCCCCAGTTCATCCCCAGTGGGCATGGCCTGTGGGCGTGGCTGGCGGGCCTGGGGCTGCTGGTACTGGCGGCGGTCCTGATCCAGGGGCCGAGGGCGGCGGTCCAGCAGCTCTTCGACGTGGCCGGGCACGTCCGGTTGGTCCGGGACGGCACCCGGCGGGTCTGGCGGGCCGGCCGGCTGGTGGCCGCGGCGATCGCCTTCACGGTGATTTCCTGGACCGGCGCCGAGGCCATGATCTACAGCGTCGACAGCGGCCGGGCCGACCTGCTGCTCTTGACCCGGGCGCGCGGGCTGGGGGAACTGGCGCTGGAGCAGGGAATCCTGGCGGGACTGACGCCGTTGCGCGACGTGGCCGGCCTGGGGGACAACCTGGCGCTCTTGATCGTGGCGACGATTGTGGTCTTTCGCGCCTCGATCGAGCCGCAGGGCTCGGGCGAGCCGCCGGGCGTGGGTCGGGTGCGGGCCCGGGCGGGGCCGGGCTGGACGACCCTGGTCTGGGGCATTGGCGCCTTGTATATCCTGTACCGCGTCGTGGCCCGGGCGGCCGGCAGCGTGGATCTTCCCCTGGGCGGGTGCCTGGTCGTCGAGGCCGTGCTGATTCCGATCGCGATGCTGATCGCCGACGGCTTTCTCCTGGCCTGGGTCTTGACGGAGCTGCGCCAGGCCGGTCTGGAGACGGCGGGGGAGGAACGGCTGGACCCGCTGGCGGCGCTGGCGCTGTTACCCGGGGCGGCCCTGGCCTGTGCCGTGGCGCTGCCGGCACGCTACCTGGCCACCTTCGTGTTCCTGGCGCAAGCCCACTTGCCCACGTCGATTATCGCCACCGGGCTGGGCGATTATATCCGCTGGCAGCTCGGCTGGGGTCTGACCGACGTCCAAGCGGTGGCCCTGGTGGGCGTGGGACTGGTGGGGGTCGTCGCCTGGAGCCGGGGCCGGCTGGGCGAGGCGCTGGCGGGCTACCGGCGGCTCCTGGCCGCCGAGGGCGCTCACCTGGTCGTGGCGCTGGCGATGGCCGGCATCGCCGCCGCGGTCCTGGCCGCGACCGCCTACGCCGTGGTGCTGCTGCTGCCGGTGCAGAGCTGGGTCCTCGGCGCGGCGGACAGCTACGCCCACTTCGCCACGCTCCCGGTGGGCCTCTGGACCCTGGCCGCCCTGGTCGAGCTGGCGCAGCGCTCGCTGCCGACGGCGGCGCGGGCCCGGCCACAGACGCGCGCGATCTACGCCCAATCCACGCCCCGGCGGGAAGAACCGGCGCACGAGGATGCCCTGCCGCCGGTCGAGGCCTCCGCCCCCACACCGTGACGGCTCGCCCCCGCGACGCGACGGCGGTGCCGGCGGTGCGGTGCAGGTGCGACGCGGCGGGTGGATTCGGCATCCGCCCTGTCGCTTGGCGTCGACACCCGTGGCGAAATGTCGCATGGTATAGAAGAGAAGCCACAGTGGCCGGGTGGGACGGGACCCCACGCCACCGGGAATCGGACCCGGGGGCCGCTCGCCGCGCCGTTCCCGCTCTGGTTCGCTTGACACGGGACGGACGTCGGGGTTGTAATGAACGAGGCGGGCCGGAGTTCGTGTCGAAGCGAAGGCCGGTCTCGAGCGTCCTTGCGACCGCGGCGACCACCTCGTCCGTCTCCCCGGATTCGTCGATTTGCGACCGCCCACACAGCCGCTGACTCGTTCGGGCTTCCCCCATTCTTGATCTGACGCTTGACAATTTGGCCGAGCCCTCACCCAGAGTTGATGAGGACGCCCCAAGGGTGCGCGCGGCCGGGCGTCCCATCCCAGGGCACCGGGGTGGGCCTGGTCGGACCGGCCGGGCCCCGCCGGAGCAGACCTCTTGGTTCGGGGCCGCGGCTGGACCGAAAAGAGCTGCCTTCAGGAGGGACACGACACATGTCCACCGGATCGGATTTGATCAATCTGGTCGCCAGTCGCCAGAACCTGGCCGACTACCAGAAGAAACACTGGACCGGCTCGTTCGCCGACTATCTCGATATCGTCCAGCGCGATCCGAAGGTGACCCGGACGGCCTACCAGCGGATCTACGACATGATCCTGAGCTACGGGACCGAGGAGATCGTCGTCAACAAGGAGAAGCTGGTCCGCTACAAGTTCTTCGAGGATCCCGACAACCAGGGTGAGGACGCCATCTATGGGCTGGAACGGACCCTGATCAACCTGGTGAACATCCTCAAGAGCGCCGCCAATGGCTACGGGACCGAGCGGCGCGTCCTGCTGTTGCACGGGCCGGTCGGCAGCTCCAAGAGCACGCTGGCACGGCTGCTGAAGAAGGGGCTGGAGCGCTATTCGCGGGTCGACGAGGGGAGCCTCTACAGCTTCGGCTGGCACGAGCCGGGCCCCGACGGCGAGGACACCTACGCCGAGTGCCCCATGCACGAGGAGCCGCTCCACCTGGTCCCGCACGAGCATCGCGCCGCGGTGACCGAGGCCCTCAACCAGGGCCGCGATCCCCAGAGCTTCCAGGTCGTCATCGAGGGGGACCTCTGCCCGTTCTGCCGCCAGATGTTCAACGAGCGGATGGAGCGCTACGGCGGCGACTGGTCCCGCGTCGTCGAGGATGTCCGGGTCCGGCGGATGATGCTCTCCGAGCAAGACCGCGTCGGCATCGGCACCTTCCAGCCCAAGGACGAGAAGAACCAGGACGCCACCGAGCTGACCGGCGATATCAATTATCGCAAGATCGCCGAGTATGGCACCGAAAGCGACCCCCGAGCCTTC
This sequence comes from Isosphaeraceae bacterium, assembly GCA_021324445.1. Lineage (GTDB taxonomy): Bacteria > Planctomycetota > Planctomycetia > Isosphaerales > Isosphaeraceae > JAJPJC01. Next base: position 101 of record JAJPJC010000283.1, on the reverse strand, counting down.
AACTTCGACGGCGAGTTCAACATCGCCAACCGCGGCATCATCGAGTTCATCGAGGTCCTCAAGCTCGACGTCGCCTTCCTCTACGACCTGCTCGGCGCCAG